>NZ_RBZR01000041.1:0-15486 GCF_003628495.1 Ruminococcus sp. B05
AGTTTTCTGGCTTTTTGTTAACAAAAAGCCAGAAAACTCCGTCCCCCATTGGTCTCCCCGTCCCCGTTGGTCTGCCCCCTTAGTTCATCTTCAAATACTGAATACTATAAGCCGGCATATTGAGTGATCCTGACAGGTTTCCGGTTTCACCTGTGATCAATTCAGTATAATCGCCATTCAACTCACCATTTCCAGCAGTGAAATCACAATCCCCGGCGTTGATCGCAACAAGAACCCGTTCGCTGTCGCTGCGGCGTTCAAAGACAAGCTGGTGATTTGTAAGAACGACATTGCGGTATCCACCATTACAAAGTGCATCGCTTTCACGGCGGATTACAATGAGCTTTTCGATAAGCTCAGTCAATTCATTTGGTTTCGGAGCATCGAAACATGGACGAAGTGCATAATCATTATCCGGAGCTTTGACACCTTCTTCGCCCCATTCACTTCCATAGTAGATACATGGAATGCCAGGCATACCAAATAAAATACCATAAGTCAGTGGTAAATGATTCTTGTTTGTGAGAATGCTGGCAATACGAGTAACATCGTGGTTGTCAACAAAGTTCATAAGATGCTTTCCTCGATAAATACACCACTGCTCAGGACCGTACTGACGGTTCAGTGAATGTGCAATCTCAAACATGTTCATGCTGTTAAAACTAGAGTAAATGCCTTTATAACATTCATAGTTTGTACAACTGTGAAGCATCTCATCATTTACAATAATATTGTAATCACCAAAGAGTACTTCTCCAATCAATGCGAATCCCGGTTTTAATTCTTCACAGAAATGGCGCAAACGACGCATGAAATTGTGATCCAGACTATAAGCAACATCGAGACGTAGTCCGTCAATATCGAATTCTTCAATCCAGAAACGAACACAGTCTAACAGATAATCTACGACTGCAGGATTCTGTAAGTTTAATTTTACCAGTTCAAAATGTCCTTCCCATCCTTCATACCAGAAGCCATCATTATAACAGCTGTTTCCGTCAAAGCTGATGTGGAACCAGTCTTTATAAGGAGAATCCCATTTTTTCTCCTGTACATCCTGAAATGCCCAGAAGCCGCGTCCGACATGGTTAAATACGCCATCCAGCATAATCTTTACATGATGCTCATGAAGTGTCTGACAAACTTCTTTAAAATCATCGTTTGTTCCGAGACGACAGTCTATTTTTTTAAAATCGCGAGTATCATAACCATGGTTATCAGATTCAAATATAGGATTTAAAATAATAGAACCGATACCTAATGTCTCAAGGTATTCGCTCCATTCGCCAATCTTCTTGATCCTCGGAACAGTCACCCCATCATTATGCACCGGCGCACCGCAAAATCCAATCGGATATATTTGATAAAAAGTTTCATTATAAGCCCACATAAAAAACACCTCTTCCTGTTGTTAAAAATCTAGTAAAAATCCTTTTTATTATAACATAAATTGGTAAAAAGTGATAAAAAACATAGAGGAAATTTAAAAAATATGAATTTTCAGTGAAAGGCTTCGGCTTGACATTTTCTAAAGGAAAGGGCAAAATAAAATGCATGAAAAAGAGTTGTAAAATTGAAATAAGAAAGGCGAAAAAATTATGAATTTTGGAAATATTGGAACAATGATGAAATTACAGTCAGCATTAAAAGCATTTAACGCAAATCACCCAAGAGTAATGCCGTTTTTTAAAGCTGTTGGAGCAGAAGGTGTTAAAGAAGGCATGGTTATTGAAATGACAGTGCGCACACCGGAAGGCAAAAGCATGACAAGTAATATTAAAGTGCAGCAGTCAGATTTGGAATTGATCGAGTTATTGAAAAATTTAAATATGAATGAATAAGGAAGAAAAACATGAAACGGAATGTTGAGTTGAGTGAGATTTCAGATGGAAGATTATATACAGCAAATGATATGGTAAAAGCAGACTGCTTTGACTGTCAGGGGTGTTCGGCGTGCTGCCATGGGATGGGAACTTCCATAGTATTAGATCCGATGGATATCTGGCGTCTGCAAAGAGGGATTGGATTGGATTTTGCGGCACTCATGGAGAAATATATTGAGCTCAATGTAGTGGATGGTATGATTCTGCCTAATTTAAAATTAGCAGGACAGACAGAGGCGTGTGCATTTTTAAATGCCGAAGGACGTTGCAGCGTACATGAATTTCGTCCTGGAATTTGCAGATTATTTCCGTTGGGACGTTATTACGAAGAGGAAGGATTCAAATATTTTTTACAAATTTATGAATGTAAAAAAGAAAATCGCGGCAAAGTGAAGATAAAAAAATGGCTGGGAATTCCAAATCTGTCAGCATACGAGAAATACATAGCAGACTGGCACCGATTTTTGCTGGATTGTGAAGCAGGAATACAGACTTTGGATGAAGAGAATACAAGGATTTTAAATCTATATGTTTTGAAAATGTTTTACCAGACAGCATATGAGAGTGAAGAATTCTATGGAGAATTTTATGAAAGGCTTCAGCAAGTGAAAAATACACTTGGAATTTAAGTGAAAATGGAACAAGTGAAAATATATCAGTTGGATGTTACAAGATTCGAAGATCCGCAGTGCTTTCAGAAACATTATGCGATGCTTTCAAAGGGCAGGCAGAAGAAAATCGATGCATATCGGGTAGACAATGCGAAAAGATTATCTCTGGGGGCAGGAGTTTTGCTGGAACGGGGGCTGCGAGAATATAATATTTGTGAGCGTGATGTAAAAATTAAAACAGGCGAGAATGGAAAGCCCTATCTGGAAGAATATCCGGAGATTCATTTTAATTTATCACATTCCGGAAATATGGTTTTTGCAGTATTTTCAGACCGGGAAGTAGGGTGTGATATCGAAGAAATCGGAAAACCGCAAGAAAAATTGGCAGAACGCTTTTTTTGTCCGGAAGAATATGAGTATTTGATGAAAATAGAGGATGAACATAGACGATGTGAAGAATTTTATCGTTTGTGGACATTAAAAGAAAGTTTTATGAAAGTGACAGGTCTTGGAATGAAGCTGCCATTGGATTCGTTTTGCTTTCAATTAGGAGAACGTGTTGAGATAAGACAACATATAAATAAAGAAGAATATGATTTTCAAGAGTTGGAAATAACAGATAAAAAAGGAACAAAATATAAAGCAGCAATATGTTTATGCGTAAAGAAATGAAGTGTAAAAAATGAGACAACATAAGTGGAGAACAGGAAGAATATTAGGAATAGTAATGGCGGCAGCTATGCTGGGCAGTATCGCTACACCGATTTGTGCGGTGGCGGAAGAATCAGAAGCAGTTGAAATGCAGGATGGTGAAATACAGGATGATGGTATTTTAGAGTATGTCGCTTTGGGAGACAGTATTTCAAATGGATATAGTGCAGATCCAGAATCGGAGATTATTAGTTACCCGCAATTGATTGCACATGATTTGGAAGAAATGGCGGGAGAAGATGTTGAGCTGTCAAAAGATACAAAGAACGGATTAACAACAACGAAGCTGAATTCTGTTATTTTGAAAAGAAAACAAGTTCAGGAGTCTTTACAAAAAGCTGATTTTGTGACGGTGACGATTGGGGCAAATGATCTTATGAATCAGTTTAAAAAGGTATCAAAAGAAATTTTGAACAATAATACCAAGTTTTCAACGGCAAATCAGGCCTTAGCGGCGTTGCAAGACGGGATTAAGGCAAATCCGCTGCTGCTTGTGAAAGTAGTCAGCGCAATCAGCAATTGGGATTACACCTCGTTTGAAGACGATTGGAAGCTTACAATGGAAAATATTGATTCGATGCGACCGGCAAATAGCGAGATGATAGTTACAACAATTTACAATCCGGTAGAAAGCATGGAACTTCCCGGAACATTGAACAGTATTGTTGAAGGTCTGATTTCAAAGATGAATGATATCATTGTATCTTACGCTGATGATTATGATTATAAGGTAGTGGAGCTGTTAGATTCTGGTATAGGAGAAAAAGTGCAGTCAGATGGACTTCATCCAAATCAGGAAGGGCAACAGCTGATATGTGATTTGATGGAAGAAACTGCAACATCAGAGCCATTTGAGGAAATCAGAGAATACAGGGAAGAACAGGAACGGGAGAAACAGGAAGCTCTGGAAGCGGTAAAACGTCAGAAGGAGCAGGAAGAAGCAGAAAAGAAAGCTCTGGAAGAAAAAAAAGAGAGAAGAAAGACAGTGGTAAGCTGTGTATCACTCGCAGTTGCAGTTGGTCTTATGGCATTATTGCGTAAGAAAACAGAAAATGAAGAAAGAAATAAACAGAGTGGTAAAAAGTGATACGTGATAAAGAGAAAAGGCGGGTATTGAAGTGAGAAAAAAAGAATTGGCGGCAGAGGTAATCGCACGTTTAAAAAAAGAATATCCAGATGCAGGGTGTACATTGGATTATGATGATGCATGGAAACTACTTGTTAGTGTGCGCCTGGCTGCACAATGTACGGATGCAAGAGTAAATGTGGTTGTGGAAGGATTGTTTGAAAAATATCCAAGTGTAAATGCATTGGCGGAGGCAGATGTAGAGGACATTGAAGCGATAGTGCGTCCGTGTGGTCTTGGAAAGAGTAAGGCAAGAGATATTAGTGCCTGCATGAAGATGATAAAAGAAGAATACGGTGGAAAAGTCCCGGATGATTTTGATGAACTGTTGAAACTTCCGGGAGTTGGAAGAAAAAGTGCAAATCTGATCATGGGAGATGTGTATGGAAAACCGGCAATTGTGACAGACACACATTGCATTCGCCTGACAAATCGTATTGGATTAGTTGACGGCATAAAGGAACCAAAGAAAGTAGAGATGGCATTATGGAAAATCATTCCGCCGGAAGAAGGAAGCGATTTCTGTCACAGACTCGTATATCATGGGAGGGAAGTCTGCACAGCACGAACAAAACCATATTGTGATAAATGTTGTCTCGAAGATATTTGCAAGAAAAAAGGTGTTTAAGATTTCGGAATAGTTAGACATAAAGGAAACATTATAATTAATAGAAGGGCAATTTTAAAGAAAAAATGAAAACAGTAAACGAAAAAGATATTAAAATAACAAAAGAATTATTTGATTTTATAGAAAAAAGTCCAACTGCATTTCATGCTGTGGAACAGATGAAAAACAGATTGGATAAGGAAGGCTATCAGCAATTGCTGGAAGGAAAAAAATGGGAATTACAGAGTAAAGGAAAATATTATGTAATTCGAAATGGCTCAGCAATTATTGCATTTCGCATACCAGAAACAAAACCACAGGGATTTCAGATTATGGCAAGCCATAGCGATTCGCCGACATTTCGTATTAAAGAAAATCCGGAAATGAAGGTGGAACAGGCATATGTGAAATTGAACGTAGAAAAATATGGCGGGATGCTCTGCGCACCATGGTTTGACAGACCGCTGTCGGTTGCCGGGCGAGTGATCATAAAGGAAGAAAATAGGCTTGTAAGCAAGCTGGTTTCTATAGACCGCGATCTTTTGATGATTCCAAATCTCGCAATTCATATGAATCGTGATGCAAATAACAACTATCAGTATAATGTACAGAAAGATATGCTGCCATTATTTTCAATGTCAGGTGAAGAGGGTGAATTTGCACAGATGATCGCGGATGAAGCCGGGGTGGCAAAAGAGCAAATCATAGGCAATGATTTGTATTTGTACAATCGCCAGAACGGAAGTATATGGGGTGCAAACCAGGAATTTTTATCAATTGGACGACTGGATGACTTGCAGTGTGCATTTGCTTCATTAAAAGGATTTTTGCAGGCAGAGACAAAGAATAGTATACCGGTTCATTGTGTCTATGATAATGAAGAAGTCGGAAGCGAAACAAAGCAAGGAGCAGCCTCTACATTTTTATATGATACGTTGTATAGAATCAATGAGAGTCTGGAAGGAAATGACAGCGACTACCACAGATTACTCGCATCAAGTTTTATGGTGTCAGCAGATAATGCACATGCCGTACATCCAAATTATGCAGATAAAGCCTGCCCGACAAACCGTCCGTTGTTAAATGAAGGTGTTGTGATTAAAATCAGTGCAAATCAAAAATATACAACAGACGGAATGGCATTTGCGGTATTTAAACAAATCTGTGAAAAGGCAAATGTGCCGACACAGGTTTTCCATAATCGTTCAGATATACTTGGAGGTTCTACGCTTGGAAATATTTCCGGTAATCAGGTGGCTGTGAACAGTGTTGATATCGGACTCCCACAGCTGGCAATGCATTCACCATATGAGACTGCGGGAATAAAAGATACAGGATATCTTGTAGAGGCGGCAAAAACATTTTTTGAAACATCGTGTGTAGAGACGGAATATGGAGTGTACGAGCTGCAATAATGCAGGGAAATGAATTAAAATTTGATGTTCGAAGAAGAATATTTTTCAACAAAGAATAACATAGAGGTTAGGATAAAATGTTATATACAAGACCGGATTATTATAAAGAATTTACATGTACAGCGGAACAATGCGAAGATACTTGCTGTGCCGGCTGGCAGATTGTAATTGATTCTGCATCGATGAAAAAATATCAAGGCGAAAAAAGTGCGTACAAAAAGAAGCTTCACCGTTCCATACACTGGCTTCAAAAAACATTTAAACAAGATAAAGAAAAAAGATGTGCTTTTTTAACAGAAGAAAATTTGTGCGATATGTATTTGAATCTTGGAGAAAAAAGCTTATGCAGAACATGCAGACAGTATCCAAGACATATGGAAGAATTTGAAAATGTAAGAGAGGCATCCCTGTCACTTTCCTGTCCGGAAGTAGCAAAGCTGCTGCTTTCAAGAAAAGAAAAGGTGAAATTTCAATATCGTGAAACAGAAGAAGAGGAAGAATGGGACGATTTTTCACCATTTCTCTATTCCCAGCTAGTGGATGCAAGAGAGTTGATGATCGAGTTGCTGCAGAATCGGAAATTGTCGATTGAAAATAGAATCGTTTTATGCCTTGGGCTGGCCTATGATATGCAGAACCGCATTGATGCAGATGAGTTATTCGGTTGCGGAGATGTAATTGAAAATTATCGCAAGCAGGCATATTTTTCATCGGCTGGAAGAAAAGTTGATAGATATAGAAAAAATATAAAAGCACAATATCAGTTTGCACATAGAGTGATAGAAGATTTATATCAATTGGAGCTTTTGAAAGAAGAGTGGGATATGCTTCTTCAAGAGGCACAAGTCCGACTGTTTGGAAAAGGTGAAGATGTGTATGCAGAGATTATGGATGAATTTAGCGCGTGGATTCAGACAGAGTATCAGTGGGACTGGAACATTCAGTGCGAACAATTGATGGTGTATTTTATTTACACATATTTTTGTGGAGCTGTTTATGATGAACGCATTTTGGTAAATGCTGAGATGGTGGTGGCAGCAGTTAGTGTTATCTGGAATTTGATGGCGGCAACCTGGCTGAAAAATGAGAAGCAGCTTGATCTGGAAGATGTGTGCAGTATTGCGTATCGATATTCAAGAGAGTTGGAGCACTCGGATGAGAACTTGAAACGATATTGGAATATATTAGATGAAGAAAAATTGTTATTCAGATAGTGAGAATAGGAGAAAACGTTGTTTGTCTGTTACTGTTCACTCCCGTGTCAATCACTGCGCTGATTGGCACGGAGGATGCACGTTTTATCTTGAACGGCATCTCGCCCATCGCCAAAGGCGATTTAAAATGGCGAGATGCGTTGCTGGTCACAGGTACTGTGAACAGTAACGTTTGTCGTGAATAAGGGGAAGAAAATGAAAAATATATATTGACAAGCAGGGCTTTACATAATATAATAGTACAGCATGAAAAAAGGAGAAACAGCATACACCAAAGCCCCGGAGTAGGCTGATTTCATATAAAAAAAGTAAAAAAACGATGTTATATGATGATTATTAGTAGGAGGAATACCCATGAAAACTTATATGGCTAACCCAGACAAGATTGAAAGAAAATGGTATGTGGTTGACGCTGAAGGTCAGACATTAGGACGTATGGCTTCAGAAATCGCAAAAGTGTTAAGAGGTAAAAACAAACCAGAATACACACCACACGTTGATACAGGTGATTATGTAGTAGTTGTTAATGCAGAGAAAGTTAAAGTTTCAGGAAAGAAACTTCAGCAGAAAATCTATTACAACCACTCTGATTATGTAGGAGGAATGAAAGAGACTACATTAGCAGAGATGATGGCTAAGAAACCTGAAAAAGTTATCGAACTCGCTGTTAAAGGAATGCTTCCAAAAGGACCTATGGGAAGAGACATGATTAAGAAACTTCACGTATATGCTGGACCAGAGCACAAACAGCAGGCTCAGAAACCAGAAGTATTGACATTTTAATGAGAGGTTGAAAGGAGGACATTACAGTGGCTAATACAAAATATTATGGAACAGGAAGAAGAAAAAAATCTATCGCAAGAGTTTACCTTGTACCTGGAACAGGAAAAATTACAATTAATAAAAGAGATATCGACGAGTATTTAGGACTGGAGACACTGAAAGTAGTTGTTCGTCAGCCACTCGTTGCTACAGGAACAGTTGATAAATTTGACGTAATCGTTAACGTTCACGGTGGTGGATACACAGGACAGGCTGGAGCTATCCGTCATGGTATCTCTAGAGCACTTCTTGAGGCTGATGCTGAGTACAGACCAGTTCTTAAGAAAGCTGGATACTTAACACGTGACCCACGTATGAAAGAACGTAAGAAGTACGGTCTCAAGGCAGCTCGTCGCGCTCCGCAGTTCAGCAAGAGATAATCTGCTGTTCAAATCGTATCAAAATGGTTCAAAAAGCCCGGAAAATCAAGGTTTTCCGGGCTTTTACTATATCTAAACGGGCTGATATAGTTTGACCAAATTTAGCAAAACGAGAGCCGTTTTCACCCAATTTTTAGTGGTCCGCAAGTGGTTAACCGGCCAAAAAGAGGGCAAAAAGAGGGTCAAGTGGTGCCCAAAGTGGTTAACCGAGAGCCGATTTTGTAGGTGTTTTGGGGGCTACTTTTCAGCCAGCCTTCCTCTTGTTTTGGGCTGTGGCAGTTTGGCATAGTTTGACCTAATTTGAATAATTGAATATGAATTTGATGTAGCACTCAGTATAATGACTGGGTGCTTTTTTCATTTCAGGAACTCGTATTCCGGCGATAGAAAGAGCCGTCACTTCACTTTTTATTTTGGAGTGACGGCTTTTTCTATTTCCAGAAGCAACAGCAACAATTAGAAATGAGGTGAAGTCAATGAACACGCAAATCATTGCCATTGCCAACCAGAAGGGCGGCGTTGGCAAAACCACCACCTGTGCCAATCTTGGAATCGGTTTGGCGCAGGCTGGAAAGAAAGTCCTGCTGATAGACGGAGACCCGCAAGGCAGCCTGACCATCAGCCTGGGCCATCCCCAGCCGGACAAGCTGCCCTTTACGCTGTCGGACGCTATGGGTCGTATCCTGATGGATGAGCCGCTTCGCCCCGGTGAGGGTATCCTGCACCACCCAGAGGGTGTAGACCTGATGCCTGCGGACATCCAGTTATCCGGTATGGAGGTATCCCTGGTAAATGCCATGAGCCGTGAGACTATCTTGCGGCAATATCTGGACACGCTGAAGGGGCAATACTCCCATATCCTCATCGACTGCCAGCCCTCCCTGGGGATGCTCACAGTCAATGCGCTGGCCGCTGCAAACAGGATCATCATTCCCGTTCAGGCGGAATATCTGCCCGCCAAAGGGCTGGAACAGCTGCTCTCCACGGTAAACAAGGTAAAGCGGCAGATCAACCCCAAGCTCCAGATCGACGGTATCCTGCTGACGATGGTGGACAGCCGAACCAACTTTGCCAAAGAGATCTCCGCGCTCCTGCGGGAGACCTATGGCAGCAAGATCAAAGTATTCGGCACAGAGGTTCCCCATTCTGTTCGGGCTAAGGAAATCAGTGCCGAGGGAAAAAGCATTTTTGCCCATGATCCCGGCGGCAAGGTGGCAGAGGGCTACAAAAATCTGACGAAGGAGGTGTTGAAACTTGAAAAGCAGCGTGAAAAAAATAGAGCTGACATCGGTAGATGATCTGTTTACTACCGAGCAGGAGCGTCAGCAGGCTGGTGAGGAGCGCGTCGTCCGTATTCCGCTCTCGCAGCTTCATTACTTTAAGGGGTATTCGGCAATGCAGACGGAAGTGCCGTTTACTGGACAGCCCTACCGTGTCAAGGACGACGATCCCAAAATGTTAGAAACGCTGGATAGCGTCAGACAGCGTGGTGTTCGCACTCCTGGGCTTGTGCGTCCTGACCCGGAGGGCGGATATGAGATTATTTCTGGCCATCGACGGCACCGTGCCAGCGAGTTGGCGGGTTTGGAGGATATGCCCGTCATTATCCGTGAAATGAATGATGAAGAAGCTGTCATCGAGATGGTAGACGCGAATATCCAGCGAGAAGATGTTTTACCCAGCGAAAAAGCCTGGGCTTATCGCATGAAGCTGGAGGCTATCAAACGGCAGGGAGAAAGGACCGATTTAACTTCGGCCCAAGTTGGGCCGAAGTTGACTGCGGCAGAAAAGATTGCAGAAAACAGCCCTGATAGCAAATCACAGGTAAAGCGATATATTCGTCTGACAGAACTAATTCCCGAACTGCTGGATATGGTCGATGAGAAGAAAATTGCCCTGAACCCTGCCTATGAGCTGTCTTTTCTTAAAAAGGAAGAACAGGTAGACCTGCTGGATGCCATGGACAGTGAGCAGGCTACCCCTTCTCTTTCTCAAGCCCAGCGGCTCAAGAAGTTTAGTCAGGAGGGGCATCTCTCTATTGATGTGATGCGAGCTATTATGGGTGAGGAAAAGAAAAGCGATTTGGATCGTGTGACATTTACTTCTGATACTCTGCGGAAGTATTTCCCCAAAAGTTATACGCCGGCCCGGATGCAGGAAACCATTATCAAGCTGCTGGAACAATGGCAGAAAAAGCGTCAGAGAGATCAGGAACGATGAAAGGAGCCGCCTATGAAGGATATTTCAGCCAGGGAGCTGAAAGGGCATAACATTCTCGCCGTAGAAAGGTTTTGGGATAACACCCGCTGGATGATCGAGTTTTCCATCCTGCGTCCCGGCACTACTTACGGAAGGCACGGAGATGAAATGAGGCTGTTTTTGACAGAGGACGGGTATCAGGCCGCCCTGCAAAGTCAGCAGCGCAGGGAGATCAAAATCAAAAGGTGCGCCCGTGTAATTGAGGGTCATGTCCTGGATGTAAAGAAAAAATGGAGGAAATAAGATGTTTAGAGAAAAAGAAATCTGCAATGCCATCAGGACAGCGTATCTTTATCTTTTCCCCGACAAAAAGGAGCGGAAAAGGGCGCTTTCCAGATTGAACATGGAACTTGTGGTGCAGTCTGTCCGCTATCGTGGGGAAAGTGTTCTTGCCTACCAGACCGCAGGAAATCATGAGTGTTCCCTGAACTACTATGGGCCGGAGTTGTTTCCACAGCGGGGATTTTGCATTTACCAAAAAACTATCCAAAGTCATTCCACACAAGTGGAGGCTTCCTGTATCCGGGAACTATGGCTCTTGGAGGACGGGCGGTTTGTGGAGGTGTCCTGCGTGAATACGAAATACCGCTCGGCATATGAAAGGTTTTCCACCTGTTACCGCACCATCCATCATATCGTCAAGGAGCGGGACTGGCAGGACTATCCAGCGGAGGAGGTTGCCGACGCCTTTGAGGACATCAGCCGCTATCCCTTTGATGGGAGACCAGGAGTTTTCTATGAAGTTTGAGCCGCGTCTTTACTGACAGCGGCTTTTGTTATTCCCTGACCACAGGAAGGAGTGAAGTGAATGGCAGTCTACCGCGTACAACGGACACGCGATTACACCGTTATGTCAAATTATCATCTGAAGGATAAAGGGCTGACCTTAAAATCTAAGGGCCTGCTTTCCATGATCCTGTCGCTTCCAGAGGAGTGGAATTACACGACCAGAGGGCTGGCTTCCATCTGTAAGGAGGGTGTGGACGCCATTGGCTCTGCGCTCAAAGAGCTGGAAACAGCCGGCTACATTGTCCGCAGGCAGCTTCGCGGCGCAAATGGCCGTATTACTGATACTGAGTACATCATTTATGAGCAGCCACAGCCAAAGAAGCCGGATATGCTGCCGCCGGATGTGGTTTCACCAGATACGGAAAACCCGGATATGGTAAGACCGGATATGGAAAAGCCCGCAGAATTAAATATAGAGAAATCAAATACAGAAAAATCAATTACTTATGGATCAAGTACCGATTCCATTCCCTTCCGGGAGACAGCGGCGGCAGAACCGCCGGAACGGAAAGGAAGGAATGCGATGTCTGTCACAGAGATAGAAAATTATCGGGAATTGATTTTGGAAAATATCGAGTATGACTGCCTGAAGCAGCGTTATCCGCTCTACCTGGATGACCTGAATGAGATTGTAGAGCTGATGGTGGAAACGGTCTGTGCCAGAAGAAAGACCACCCGGATCTCCGGGGCAGACTTCCCTCACGAGATCGTGCGTTCCCGCTTTTTGAAGCTGGACAGCTCACACATCGAGTTTGTCATGGACAGCCTGCAAAAGAACACCACCCAGGTACGCAACATGAAGCAGTATCTGCTTGCGGTGCTGTTCAATGCGCCTACCACCATGAGCAATCATTACACTTCATTGGTCAACCACGATATGCACACAGGCGGCTGGTAAGGCCGTCTTTTATTATGCCAAAGGAGGCACGACATGAACCAGATGGAAATTTTCAAAAACCCGGAGTTTGGCAGTATCCGGGTTGTCGAAGAAAACGGCAAATACCTGTTTTGCGGTGCAGATGCAGCCAGAGCTTTGGGATATGCCAGACCGAACGAAGCCGTTTCTAAGCACTGTAAGGGTACGCTGAAACGGCGTACCCCTACTACGGGCGGGATACAGGAAATGCTCTTTATCCCCGAAGGCGATCTATACCGCCTGATCGTTCACAGCAAATTGCCATCGGCAGAGCGGTTTGAACAGTGGGTATTCGATGAGGTCCTGCCTACTATTCGCAAGCACGGGGCCTATCTCACAAAAGAGAAGGTGTGGGAGGTTGCCACTTCACCAGAGACTTTGATGAAACTCTGCTCGGATTTGCTGGCTGAGCGCGAAGCGAATGTTTCTCTGCGTAAAGAAAATGCACAGCTGGAGGGCAAAGCTGCTTTCTATGATCTGTTCATCGACTTAAAGCACAGCACCAATCTCAGGACTACTGCCAAAGAGCTGGATGTGCCGGAGCGCCGGTTTGTCCGGTTTCTTCTGGAAAAGCGGTTTGTGTACCGCACTGCATCCGGCAATGTTCTGCCCTATGCCAATGTGAAAAATACGGGGCTGTTCTGTGTGAAAGACTACTGCAATCACGGGCATACCGGCTCCTACACGCTGGTTACGCCCAAGGGAAAAATCTATTTTGCCCAGCTGCGGGAAATGATCTTGTTGATCTCATAAGAATGGAAAGGAAGTGGGTTTTATGCCAGAAGGCAAAACAATCGGTCAGCTGATGGAGGAAATGCGCCAGAAAGCCGGAGCGCAGAACTACCACGGCCATGACTACATGGATTTGGAGCGATTTGCCGAGGACACCCGGCACATGATTATCTTCGATGTGCTGACTAACGACTCCCCGGTGGGCTGGAAAGGAGAACGCACCCGTCTGTTTTTGACGGAGGCTGGATACCAAAAAAGTCTGGAAAACCAAGAAAAAGGCCACATCAAGATTCTCAGCCATGCAAAGGTCAGAAATGGAGAGTTGTTCTATGACCATTCTGATCAAATTCGTTGAGGGCGGTTCAATGAAGAAATACCTTCTCCGGCGGCTGGTGATCCCGCCTTAGAAAGAAATGCACCATCCCTGCACATTTTGTGGAAAGGAGGCGTTGAAAATGCAGGAAGAAGTGGAAAACAGGACTTTAACGCTGGTTGTCAGCGGAACAAAGTTCACTGGCAGGCTGTTTAAGACCGCCATCACCAAGTACCTTGCCCACTGCAAGGAAAAGAAGCTGCAAAAGCAGAGAAGTCGTGACGCTCCTGTGACATCCCACGGAAAACAGACCGTCAAGCAGCTCATTGGCCAGAACCAGGGGATCTCCAATATCGAGATTACAGACCCCTCCATCAAGGAATTTGAGAAGATCGCCCGGAAATATGGTGTGGACTATGCGGTGAAGAAAGACCGCAGCAGCTCCCCGCCCAAGTACCTGATCTTCTTCAAAGGCCGTGACGCCGATGCGCTGACCGCTGCATTTACCGAGTACACCAGCAAAAAGGTCAAGAAAGCCGAGAAAACGGAACGCCCGTCTGTGCTGGCAAAACTCAGTCAGTTCAAAGAGATGGTCAAAAATGCCGTGGTGGACCGCACCAAGCGAAAGGAGCTGGAACGATGAAAAAGCAGTTTGACATCAAAAAGCTCGTTTTGCTGAACCTGCCCTATCTCCTGATGGGGCTGTTTGCTACTAACTTCGGGGAAGCATGGCGGTTGGCTCAGGGGGCAAATGCTTCAGAGAAATTCCTTTCTCTGTTTGCTGTCCTGCCTGGAGCGCTGCAAAGTTTCTGGCCCAGCCTGCAACCATTGGATCTGCTGGTGGGGCTGTGCTGCGGTGCCGGTCTGCGTCTGGCGGTGTACCTCAAAAGTAAAAACGCGAAGAAGTACCGACATGGGCTGGAGTATGGCTCTGCCCGTTGGGGGACCCGTGAGGACATCGCTCCCTACATCGACCCGGTGTTCCAGAACAATGTCATTCTCACGAAAACCGAAAGCCTGACCATGAACAGCCGCCCCAAGGACCCAAAGACCGCCAGAAACAAGAATGTTCTGGTGATCGGCGGCTCCGGTTCCGGTAAGACCCGCTTTTGGTTGAAGCCAAATCTCATGCAGATGCACTCGTCCTATGTAATTACGGACCCCAAGGGAACCATTTTGGTCGAGTGCGGAAAAATGCTCCAAAGGGGCGCACCCAAGCTGGGGAAGGACGGAAAGCCCATGAAGGACAAGCAGGGAAAGGTCATCTATGAGCCATACCGGATTAGGGTGTTGAATACCATCAATTTCAAGAAGTCCATGCACTATAACCCTTTTGCCTATATCCATAGCGAAAAGGACATCTTGAAGCTGGTAACGACGCTGATTGCCAACACCAAAGGCGAAGGCAAGGCCGGGGACGATTTCTGGGTCAAAGCAGAGACCTTGCTATATTGCGCGTTGATTGGCTATATCCACTATGAGGCTCCGGTGGAGGAACAGAACTTCTCCACCCTCATTGAGTTCATCAATGCGATGGAAGTCCGGGAGGATGACGAGGAGTTCAAAAACCCCGTAGACCTGATGCCGACGATTTTGTAATTATTACAGATAGCCGGGAACATGCTGAATTTTGGAAATCATCGTTAAAGGAATTTCTGGAAACAGAGATGAAGCTGACATTATCCAAAGAGAAAACACTGATTACGGA
>NZ_RBZR01000042.1:0-12397 GCF_003628495.1 Ruminococcus sp. B05
GGTGGCTTTTTTGTGAACAAAAAAGCCACCAAACTCCGTCCCCAATCGGCTCTCAAAACTCCGTCCCCAACCGGCTCTATGTATATTTTGCCAAAGAATCCATAAATACTATATGTGGATTTGTGAGACTTTTTTTGAAGAAAGTATTTACAAACCACATAAAACAATATATAATACAAACATAAACCACATAAAACGATACAAAAAAACGGTACATACCACACAAAACAACATACGATGTGGCTATATAAATATAAGGAGGAACAGGTACTATGAAAATTTTAGATTCAAAATTCGTACAGGACTTTATTAAAATGGCAAATGATGGTTATCTTCAGGGATGGCATGAGAGAAATGGTGGAAACTTAAGCTATCGTTTGAAACCGGAAGAAGTTGAGATGATCAGACCTCGTTTGAATGCACCGGGAGAATGGACAGCTATCGGAACAGAAGTACCTGGATTGGCAGGAGAATTCTTCCTTGTGACAGGAAGCGGTAAATACTTCAGAAACATTATTGTAGACCCGGAAGTGTGTCTTGCAATCATCGAATTGGATGAGGCAGGAGTTAATTACAGAATTCGTTGGGGATTGGTAGAAGGTGGAAGACCCACAAGCGAGCTCCCGACTCATCTGATGAATCATGAAGTAAAGAAAAAACTGACAAATGGAAGACATCGTGTTATTTACCATGCACATACAACAAATACAATTGCACTGACATTTGTTCTTCCATTGGATGATCAAGTATTTACAAGAGAACTTTGGGAGTCAGCAACAGAGTGTCCGGTTGTATTTCCGGACGGAGTAGGTGTAGTAGGTTGGATGGTTCCGGGAGGAAGAGACATTGCAGTTAAGACAGCAGAACTGATGAAAAAATATGATGTAGTTATATGGGCTCATCATGGTATGTTCTGCTCAGGAGAAGATTTTGATCTAACATTTGGTTTGCTTCACACAGTAGAAAAATCTGCTGAGATTCTTGTTAAGATTCTTTCTATGTCACCAAAGAAACTTCAGACAATCACACCGGATAACTTCCGCTCATTGGCTAAAGATTTCCAAGTAAGCCTTCCAGAAGAATTTTTATATGAGAAAAAGAAATAATTGATCCAAACAGGGACGGAGTTTTCTGGCTTTTTTCTACGAAAAAAGCCAGAAAACTCCGTCCCTATGTGGTATAATGATAAAATATCAAAACATCTTGGAGGAATAAATGAAAACAAAGAGGTTGGATCAATTACAATTTTTAAGATTTATTGCATTTGGATTTATATTCCTTTTTCACGCATTTGGAACTAATCTGGAACCATACTTATATACAACGAATGCAGCTTATGCAATGGTAAGCTTCTTCTTTATATTATCAGGATTTGGTTCGGGATATTCGTCAGCAGACAGAAGAGAGAAACCGACAGTGAAAGCAGTTTGCTATCATTTGTGGAAAAAAATAAAGAAGATTTATCCATTATTGTTTGTAACAACTATTTACTTTGTATTACAGTCCGACTTGCCACAGGCAATCAATACAGGAAATTTGGAATTGTTGAAAGAAAACGGATGGAATTTAATGAAATGTCTTCTTATGATTCAATCTTGGGGAAATCCGTTTCTTTTTTATAATGGTGTTACATGGTTTATATCTACAATTTTATTTTTGTATCTCTTTGATCTGCCGGTAAGATATTATTTAGATAAGGCTCATGAAAAGAAAAATGAGAAGACAATACTTATATCATTGAGTGTGGTTTTAGCAATTGCAATTTTCGCGATAGCAACCTTAGCAAAAAACAGAGCAGATATCGGATATTGCCTCTATGCATTTCCACCATCACGAGTATTAGAATATTTGCTGGGAATGTGTATGGGAAGATGCTTGTATCGAATAAATAGTGAGAGAAAGTCAGATGGAAATATTGTTGTGTTTACGATATTAGAAGGCATTGCATTACTTTTATGGGTGGTATTATTTACACTTCCAATCCCGGTTAATTCATATAGCATGCAGACATATTGGCTTATACCAAATGTTTTTGTATTAAGCATTATGGCAATTGGAATGGGAGGATTCTCGAAGCTGTTTAGAATGAAACTGCTGAAGGGTGCAGGAGATATAAGTATGGAATGCTATTTGCTGCATCAACCAGTATTGATGACATATATGGCATTCGTTCAGATGGAAAATACAATAAGAGGGACGTTGTTTTATATCATATTTAATCTGGGATTTATAATGCTTTTAGCAATGATGATTCACAAAAAGCAGTGAGTGTTAAGAAAAATAAGGAAATAAAATGGAAGCAAAAGAAGAAATTTATCAGTATATCAAAGAAAATCGAAAAGAGGGTGTAACAGCTCAAGATATAGCAGAAATATTTGGAATAAAAAGAAATGTTGCATCACATTATTTGAATTGTTTAGAGAAAGATGGAAAATTGCAAAAAGGACAGACCAGACCAGTTCATTTCTCAATTCCGATAAATGAAAAAGAACATTTGCAAAAATCAGGTTATATGGAATCAGGTGTGAAAGAAGCAGAACATAATAATTCGGTGTTTTCCGGCCTTATAGGATGCAATGGTTCTATGGAACAGGTGATTGAAAAATGTAAGGCTGCTGTGAATTATCCGGTAAATGGATTAACCATGATTATTTGTGGTGCAAGTGGTGTGGGTAAAAGTTATCTGGCCTCGTTAATACATCAATACGCAATGGAAGTTGGTGTTATAGAAAAAAATGCTCCGTTTGTAGTGTTAAACTGTGCGGATTATGCAAATAATTCAGAATTATTATCTTCGGTATTATTTGGCCATGTGAAAGGCGCATTTACGGGTGCAAATGAAGAAAAACAAGGATTGTTGGCAGAAGCGGATGGGGGATATCTTTTTTTAGATGAGGTTCATAATCTGTCGGCTGAAAATCAGGAAAAGTTATTTTTGTTCATTGATTCACAAAAATATAGAATGCTTGGAGACAGTAAAAATTGGCAGAAAGCAAAAGTCCGTTTGTTGTTTGCCACAACAGAAGACATTCAGAGTACCTTACTTGCAACATTTAGAAGAAGAATCCCGTTTGAAATTCGAATTCCAGATTTCCTGGAACGTTCCTATGGAGAACGTTTTCTGCTTGTATCTACATTTTTTCAAAGCGAAGCTGAAATATTGAAGAAAAATCTTTGTGTAGATTCTACGCTTTTTAAAAATTTATTGAACTTGCATGAAGAAGGAAACATCGGAGCGGTAAAAAGCAAGATAAAAGTACTTTGTGCACAGGCTTACAGCCAGCAGAAAGCAGAAGAATTAAAAATCGCTTCGCTTGGAGAACAATCATCTGAGAATTTCTATTTTTACTGGAATCGTCCGGAAAAGAAAAAGTGGATGTCTTCATATCAGATTTTTAGCAATATAACAGAATGCTTTGCACCAGGAATGAATTACTCGAAAATAGGTGAAGTGTTGGAGTTGTTTTTACATACAGTTGCAAAGCGAGTTGAAGAAAATGAAAAAGAAAACAATTTTTGTCAAATTCCTCCTTTTCAGTATTACAAAGAAAGATGCAAAAATACAATCAACAAGATATTAAAAAGTTATGGTTATCAGCTAAATGAATTAGAAGTAGAAGAATTTTATAAAATAATCATTGCAATATTGTTCGACGAGACTTTTGTTGGAATCGCGTTTAAAATCAGTGGATACGAAAAGAAAAAATATCGAAAATACGAACTTATGGTCAGCAGGATATTAGATGTTGTGCTAGAAGAGTGCAGTGACAGTGTCAGGGGATTTCTGCAGGTGATTTTAACAGTGTGGATGTCAAAAAAAGTGAAGGTGAAATCCAAAATTAATGCATTGATTTTAATGCATGGAGAACATAGTGCATCAAGCATGGCGAGTCTGGCGAATGAAATGATAGGAGATTATGTCTATGAGGCATTCGATATGCCAATGCAGGTGCATACAGAAGAATTGATTGTTAAAGTAAATGACTATGTAAGAGATATTGAGACAAATGATGGACTTGTTCTTTTGGTAGATATGGGCTCATTAGAAAGAATGTATGATAAAATTTCCCGAAATGTAGATGGTGATCTTGTTATTGTAAATAATGTTACAACATCTCTTGTATTGGAGCTTGGATTTAGTTTGTATGACAAAGCGGATATTTATCATATCACACGGATAGAGATGTCACAGTTTAATTCAAAGATGCAATACTATAAAGGTATATCGCAAAAACCTAATATTATCGTATCATGCATATCAGGAGAAGGAATTGCGGTAGAAATAAAAGAAATTTTAAGTAAATATGTGGACGAGGAAAAAATCGACATTATAACGATGGATTATTCAGAACTAAAAAGGCAACTAAACCGGGGAAATACAGAAGATTTCCATAATACGATAGTCGTTTTTACGACAACTCCGCTTAATAGTACGGCAGTATCGATCATTAATGTAGAAGATTTGGTAAATGGATTCACAAGCCCGACTTTCCCGGAGTTTATGTTAAACAAAGAAAATGTCAGGGAGTTTACCAATGATATTATCAAATTATTTACATTGAAAGGCGTAGCATTGCGACTGCAGTTTTTGAATCCGGAAGTAGTAATGCAGGAAGTAGACAGAGTAATCTCTAATTATGAAAGTTACTATCATGTACAATTACCTAATTTTTTGAGAATTAATTTGTTTTTACATACATCGATTATGATCGAAAGAGTACTTTTAAAAGAAGAATCGGGGAAAATAGAAAATATCGATACAGAAGGTATAACCGAAGAAAGCGGAAAATTTATCGAAGTTTCAAAAGATGTTTTTAAAACAATTATGAACAAATATAAAATTGAGATTTCGGAGGCAGAATATTTATTGATCTATCAAATATTACAGTCTGTGATCAAAAAATAAAATAGTGTCTAAAATAAAAATAGTGTCTAAAATTAGATTAGACACTATTTTTTACATTATGATAGCAAAAAAACTTTGAAAACACAGAGGTTTCAACTATTTTTTGTTTTTTGTAAAAGTTGGCATGGTTCTTGCATGTAATAGAGTAGAATGCAAAATAGAATCTAAGGAGGAAGAGAAAATGCATGTACAATTATGGCAAATGTTATTGATCATTGCTTATGGTTTTTTTATCAACTATGATAAAAACGGAACAATGATCGGAACATCACAACCGGTTACAGCCGGACTGATCGTAGGATTAATTATGGGAGATTTGCAGACAGGACTTTACATTGGAGCAACGCTTCAGTTAATGACTCTTGGTATCAGCAGCTTTGGAGGAGCTTCTGTACCAGATTATCAGACTGCAGCATTAGTTGGAAGTTATATTGCAATCTCAACAAAACAGGATGCATCTATTGGAATTACATTGGCAATTCCGGTAGCAATGTTAATGGTTCAGTTAGATGTCTTGAAATGGTCTATCAACATCTTTTTCCAGAATAAGGCAGAGAAATTTGCTGAAGCAGCAAATTATAGAGGAATTGAAAGAATGCATTATTGTGGAGTGTTATGTACGATGTGTACATCCGGAATACCGGTATTGTTAACAGTAATCTTTGGACCAAAGCTTGTTGGAGGAATTATTAATTATATCCCAGACTGGTTATCAAGCGGCTTGTCAATTGCAGGAGGTCTGCTTCCGGCAGTTGGTATTGGACTTCTGCTTCGTTATTTACCTGTTAAGAGTTACTTTGGATATTTGATTGTAGGTTTCGTTGCAGCAGTATATCTGAATATTCCGATTTTGGGAGTTGCATTAGTTGGTTTTGCTATTGCAATGATCATCTATAAGAATAAAAGTGTAGAAAATGTTTCAGCAGTTGCAGCAGGAGGTATGGATGAAGATGAGTAAGAAAGAAAAGACGGTTTTGACAAAAACTCAGAAAAAATCCCTGTTTCGTTGGTTTTTAAATGGAGGGGCATCCCTCAACTATGAACGTATGATGAGTATGGCATATACATATTCTATGCTTCCATGGTTAAAAGAAAATTATAAAGGAAATCCGGAAGGACTGAAAAAATCCGTAAAAACACATTTACAATATTATAACTGCAGCCCTTATATGAATCCATATGTTATGGGTGTTAATATGGGAATTGAAGGTCAGGGAAAAGAAAATTCACTTGATGCAGTTATGGCTATTAAAACAGGTCTTATGGGACCTCTTTCAGGATTGGGAGACAGTGTATTTGTTGTGATTCCATGGACGATATTTGGAGCAATTGCTGCAAATATGGCATTGAACGGAAGTGTAACAGGAATTTTCCTTTGGATTCTTGTAACATGGATTTTAAAAGGAATTGGATATCCGTTATTTAAAGCAGGTATTGCTTCCGGAACAAGCCTTGTAAACTCAATCGAAACAAAGATGAAAGTTTTAAAAGAGTGTGTAGCGGTTCTTGGATTAACAGTAGTTGGAGCACTTATGCCAACAGTAGTAAAGGCAAATGTAGCACTTACATTTAAACAGGGTGACTTAACAATGACTGGTTCAGAAATCCTTGACCAGATTATGCCAGGATTAATTCCGGCAGCACTTGTAGCTTTAGTATACTGGATGCTTGGTAAAAAGGTAAAACCAGTATGGATTATTTTACTGATCATTGCAGCATCTATTCTTTGTGCAGTATTAGGAATTTTAAAATAAAACCCACAGAAAACTAGGAGGTAATATGATGGAAGGAATTATACATATTAGAATTGATGATCGTTTGATTCATGGACAGGTAGCAACACAGTGGACAAATGATCTTGGAGCAACACGTATTATGGCGATTAATGATGAAGTTGCTACAAATCCAACTTTAAAAACAGTACTTCGTATGGCAGCACCACCGAATGTTAGTACATCAATCATTACAAGAGAGACAGCAGTAAAAAACATCAAAGCAGGAAAATATGCCGGACAAAAAGTTTTGGTAGTTGTAAAATCTCCGTTTGATATTTTATATCTGATAGAACAAGGTCTGGAAATAAAGACAATAAATGTTGGAAACATGTCAGCGAGAGATAATACAGAACATTTACGACCAACAATTAGTGTTACTACGGAAGAAAAAGAAGCGTTTAAAGAGCTTTTAGAAAAAGGAGTGGAAATTACAACAATTTTAGTACCTAGTGCGCCAAAATCATACTTAAAAGACAGTCTTGTATAAAAGGAAGGGTAGACAATGTATAAAATAATTGTAGCAAGTCATGGTCCGATGGCTCAGGGGATGAAAGCATCATTGGAATTTGTTATGGGACCGGCAGAAAATGTATCAGCACTTTGCCTTGACGAAGAAGGAATTAGTAAGTTTACAGAAAATGCAAAAAAATTGATAAATGAGTGCACTGAACGAGAAATTCTCGTGATGGTTGATTTTTTGTTTGGAAGTCCATTTAATGAATTTTCTAAACTGGCAGCAACTTATGATGGAAAGATGGAAATCATTTCGGGAGTAAGTTTGCCGGCATTGGTGGAAGCTGTAAGTTGTCAGGAAGATGGTGATAGTATAGAAATTGCAATTCCACAGATAAAAAAATCAGCGACAATGAAAACTTTAAAAGAAGTGATTGAAGAAGAGGATAAAAACAACGACGATGAATAAACCGATATTTCATATAACGCCAGAAAGCGGATGGATGAATGATCCAAATGGACTGGTTGAATATAAAGGTGCATATCATGTGTTTTATCAGGCAGATCCGGAACATCTGGTAAATGAAAAAATCGGATGGGGACATAAAATAAGTTACGATTTGCTACATTGGGAGGAGTGTCCACAGGCACTCTTCCCAAATGAATGTTATGATCGGGATGGATGTTTTACCGGAAGCGCAGTGATAAAAGATGATAAAATGTATTTATTATACACGGGACATGTAAATCAGGAGAACGGCTACATTGAGACGCAAAATCTAGCGGTTAGCGAAGATGGAATTCATTTCGAAAAATATGAAGGAAATCCAGTCATAGAGAACCCGCCGATCGATACAACGATGCGCTTTAGAGATCCTAAAATATGGGAGCAAAATGGAAAATATTATGTGGCAATAGGTGGAGAATCAAAAGATAAATGTGGAAAAGTCGTATATTATGTGAGTAATGATTTATATAACTATACATATTGTGGAAAACTGGCAGATTCTGATGGGTCACTGGGAAATATGTGGGAATGTCCTAATTTTACCAGAGTAGAGAATACAGACGTTCTGATTTTTTCACCAAAAGGACTGGGAAAGGAATTTCCTGTTTCTTTTGAAAGCGGATATATGTTAGGGACTATGGATTATGAAAACAAGAAATTTGAACATGATGCCTATAGAACATTAGATTATGGATTTGATTTCTATGCACCGCAAGTGATGGAATGCGGAACGAGAAAAATTCTGTTTGCATGGTTTGCTATTCCTGATTCCATAGGAAAAGAAATGAAGGATGGATGGAGGCACTTGCTGACATTACCAAGGGAATTAAAGGTATCATCGGATCATCATCTTCTTATGACACCGATTAAGGAATTGGAAAAATTACGGACGAAAACTCTCGACACAACACTCTTGAATAAGTCGTGGGAACGTAAGGTGAAAAATCAGCCACTGGAATTATTGATAACCGGTCAGTATAAAGAAGTTTGCTTAAAAATAGAAGATGAAAACGAACAGATACTAGAACTCGCTGTGAAAAAGGGGAATATAACATTAAAACAAAAAAGAGAAGAATGGCAACAACGCACGTGTTCTTACCAAGAGAAAAATATGTGGAAAATGCAAATTTATATGGATTATAATACGTTTGAAGTATTTATAAATGATGGTAAATATGTATTTTCAAGTAGAATTTATCCGAATGAAACATTGAGATTTATGATAGATGTAACATCAAGTGATAAAGATGGAAGATTAGAAATGTATTCTTTGAGTTTATAGTGGTGAATTTTATGGCACTTTTAATGAAACAAAATCAGCAGCAGAGACAAAAACTTACACAAGAGCAAAGTTTTTTTCTGGACATATTAAAGTTTGACAAGGAAGAATTAATGGATTATCTGGAAAAAGAATATCAGGAGAATCCATTGATTGATTTTGATCGACGAGCCTTCAGTAATGAAGGGTCGTCTTTTGAAGGTTATTTATCTAATATTGAAAACAAAGAGAAAAAAGAATCGTTACAGGAACATTTATTAAAACAAAAGGGGTTTCTTGCTCAAAAAGTACCAGAGAATATTATGGAATTTTTCATATATTCACTGGATTGTAATGGATATTTAAGGGAAGAAAGTATAGATGAGGTAAAAAATATTTTCCCGGAATATACAAAAGAACAAATAAAAGAATTTATTACCTATATGCAGCAGATGGAACCTACGGGAGTGTTTGCGAGAAATTTGCAGGAATGCATGATTCTTCAATTACAAGAATTAGATTTAAAATATAAAAAAGAATGTATAAAAATCGTAAAGGAACACATTCAATTACTGGCAGATAACAAATTACTTGAAATTGGTAAAAAGGAAAATATTTCGCTGGAAAAGATAACAGAATGTGTAAAAACAATACGTGGCTTAAATCCGAAACCAGGCTCACAGTATGTTACAGATGCAGCGTATATGGATTGCGAAGTAGAAGTTCTGGCAGAAGAAAAAGACTTGACGATAAAAATGCTGAACAATTATGAAGCACTACAGTTGCAACCGGAATATTATATGACAACGGATGAAACGATGACGGAGTTTGTAAAACCATATTTAAAAAGAATTCGATTGCTAATAGACACATTGAATGCAAGAGAGAGAACACTTTTTTCAATCGTTTCCAACATAGCGGAACACCAGAAAGAGTTCTTCTTAGAAAGTGGCAGCTTGCAGCCATTTACATTAAAAGAAGTTGCTGAAGAATTGGATATGCATGAATCGACGATATCAAGAGCAATTTCTAACAAATCACTTCGATTTAAAAATAGGGAAATTCCTTTAAAATATTTTTTCGTCAGTAAAACAGCAAATGGAGATAGCAAAGATAGTGTAGAGGAAAAAATAAGAAGATTAATAGAAGCAGAAGATAAAAGTCATCCATTAAGTGATCAGAAACTTGCTGAATTGATGAAAAAAGATAACATTGTTGTGGCGAGAAGAACGATAGCAAAATATAGAGAACAGATGGGGATTTTGTCGGCATCCAAGAGGAAGATATACGATTAAAAAAAGATGGTTTAAATAGTGTAATGATCTAAAACAAGGGAATTGGTATCAAAAAAATTCTAACAAAAGATCGTTTGTTTCCTGAATGCTCTGGCAGATCTTTAGATGCTGTTCGTAATCCATAGGAGAAAAATCCTATCGTTTATTATAACTCTATTATGCAGTATCTATAAGTAACGTGTAATATAAAAGATACAAGTTGACAAAAAAATAAGCCTAATAAAGGCTTTAAAGTGTTTTTTGCATTTAAACAGCTGTCAAACTCCCGGCGGGTGATTGTATTTAAGTTACAAATAGGATAAAATGATAACATGAAATCAGGGGAGGTATGCAGATATGGGAAGTTATTTAAATCCAGGTAATTTTTCATTCCGAGGTAGTCTGCGTTCAAAAATTTATGTTGATAAAAGTGAATTGATCGCTAGAACAAATGAAGCTCTTTGTACAGAACAGAAGTATATCTGCGTGAGCCGTCCAAGAAGATTTGGTAAATCAATGGCGGCAAATATGTTGGCAGCATATTATGACCGAAGTGAGCCTACAGAGGAATTGTTTGAGAATCTTGAGATTAGCAAAGACCAATCTTACAAAGAAAATTTAAACAAGTATGATGTGATTAAAATTAATATTCAGGAATTTTTAAGCATGTCGGGGACTGTAGAAGAAATGTTGGAAATGCTTAAAAATTATCTGATTTCGGATTTCAAAGAGGTATATCCTAAAATACATTTACGTGATGAGAGGAATTTGATTCAAGTCATGAAGGATGTGTTTTCTTACACAAAATGCCCATTTGTGATTTTAATTGATGAGTGGGATTGTCTCTTTCGTGAGTATAAGCAGAATAAAGAGGAACAGAAAAAGTATTTAGATTTTTTGCGTGCATGGCTGAAAGATAAAGACTATGTGGCACTTGCATACATGACAGGAATTCTTCCGATAAAGAAATATGGTTCTCATTCAGCCTTGAATATGTTTACAGAGTATTCTATGACAAATCCACGGGAAATGGCAGAATATTTTGGCTTTACAGAGGCTGAGGTAAGGGGACTTTGCAAAAGATTTAAACGGAATTTTGAGGAAACTCGTGCATGGTATGATGGATATGAGCTGGTAGCAATTGAGGGAGAAGATAAAATTTGTTATTCCATATATAGCCCGAAATCAGTAGTTGATGCAATGTTAAGTGGTGTGTTTGATAATTACTGGAATCAGACAGAAACCTATGAGGCATTAAAATCCTATATAAAGTTAAATTATGATGGTTTGAAAGATGCAGTGGTACGGATGCTTGCAGGAGATAAAATTCAGATTAATACGGGAACATTTTCTAATGATATGACGAGCTTTCAAGGAAAAGATGATGTGTTGACATTGTTAATTCATCTGGGTTATTTGAGTTATCATTGGCCGGATAAGACAGTCACAATTCCAAATAAAGAAGTTTCACAGGAATATATTAATGCAATTAGTACAATGGACTGGTCAGAAGTGACAGCATCTGTTGAGGCTTCAAGAAAGTTATTGGAAGCTCTTTGGAATATGGATGAAAAGGCAGTGGCTGAAGGAATTGATAAAGCACATAGAGAGATTTCGATTCTTCAATACAATAATGAGAATGCATTGAGTTGTACGATCAATTTGGCTTTTTATTTCGCGAGAGAATATTATACAATAGTTCGTGAACTTCCAACAGGAAAGGGATTTGCTGATGTTTGTTTTATTCCGCGAGAAATTCATTATAATAAACCAGCTGTAATCATAGAGCTAAAATGGGATAAAAGTGCAGAAGGAGCAATTAGGCAGATTAGGGAAAAGAAATATATAGATACTTTAAAACATTATCGGGGAAATTTGCTTTTAGTTGGAATCAATTATGATAAAATCACGAAAGAGCATACGTGTGTGATAGAGAAGGAATATAAAGATTGAACCAGATAGGGAACCAGTAGGGACGGGGACAATAACATTTAGTTAAGCTTTTTTCATCATAGTATGAACCTATTGAAGTTCTCTTCCCTAAGCTTTTAAAAAGTATTATTATCATAAAAGTAGATGATTTTTATAAGAAAATATTTTTTTGCACCATAATCAGGCAGAGCCTTGCTTCTGCCTGATTAATACAATATAATATATCTTGTGTTAAGCTCTATTGTTTAACGGCTTTACAGTTTGTGATCTGACCTGTCGAGCGGTCTGTTG
>NZ_RBZR01000003.1:0-162781 GCF_003628495.1 Ruminococcus sp. B05
CCTTTACCTGTTCCAATTTCGTAAACGGTATCGGTTTCTTTTAAATTCAATTGTTTTATTATTTGGTTGAGTACTTTTTCACTCGTTAAAAAGTTTTGAGAATATTTTATATTTTTGTTCATGTAATATCCCTTTTTATTTGCTGTGAATATTCGCTCATTTTTCTTCCTCAATAAAAACTCTACCAGCTAACCAACATTCGTCTAATTCATTTGGGAATAATTCAAGCTGGCGAATCATATAATGTGTACTTGGAATGTAATCAAAATAAAACAATAGTGCTAGATATAAACTCCATGGAATTGGGCGTGTCCGATTTTCGTAGGCACTATAAGTTTGTCGTGAAATACCAACAGCCGAAGCAATTTCTTCTTGTGATGCACCAACTTTTCCTCTGAGTGCGGGTAACTCAATCGCCAATTGAGTGGCCAAGTTCTCTTTCTCATCTTTACTAAAATTCCAAAACTGCTTATAAGCATCTCGCCCTACAAATTGAATCAATAAATCTCCTCCTGGGTATACTCTTTCGTAGAGTACATTACTCCACGAATCGCATTCTTCTCTGTTTTTTTTAGTTTATATCTTTATTTTACAAATTGTCGCACTGTTTGTCAATATGTTAGGGACATAAAACACGAGGTTTTGCACAAAAATCCATCTTAGAAAGTTCCAAAGTCACAATTTGCCGTCAGAATTATAGTCATATTGAAGGAGGTGTACCTTATGGCACGAAAAGGAGAAAATATTTACAAAAGGAAAGACGGCAGATGGGAAGGAAGATACATTAAGTCCCGATCTTCTACAGGCAAAGCCAATTACGGTTATGTTTATGCAAAGTCATATCGAGAAGTCAAGGCAAAACTTATCAGTCAAAGTTCGTGCACGAGTAATTCTGTCACTGTCGATCCAGAAATTAGCTCAGATCAATTTGAACAGGTTGCTATGGAATGGTTTCAAGCTATATGTCCTAAAGTGAAGGAATCTACAAGCAACAAATATAGGAATCTTCTCAGCTCGTATATACTTCCTGTGTTCGGAAGCAAACAATTGCGTGATATAACACACGAGTTTATTGAAACGCAGTGTAATTTTTTCCTTGTTTCTGGTGGATTAAAGGAGAATGGACTTTCCTCTAAAACTGTTTCAGATATTTTATCTCTAATTCGAAATGTCTTACAATTTGCCACCCGAAACGGGAAAGCCATTTCTTGTGACGCACGATCTATACAGATAAAACGTCAAACGAAGGAAATGAGAGTTTTGAGTCGTGCTGAACAGGAAAAATTATGCCAATACTTGTATTCTAATCTTGATTCCTGCAATATTGGTATATTAGTATGTTTATTCACTGGTCTCAGAGTAGGTGAAATTTGTGCGTTACGATGGGAAGATGTTTCATTCTCAGATTACACAATCCACGTGCATCAAACGCTCCAGAGAATCCAAGATAGAACCAACAGTGAATACAAGACAAGGATTGTTGTTACCACACCAAAAAGTGCTTGCTCCATCCGTACTATTCCAGTACCCCATGGCTTAATGACTATTCTTACAGCACACAAAGCTTCTTCTACTGGCTACATCCTAACCAATAGCGATCAGAATCCATTAGAACCAAGAACCATGCAAAATCATTTTAAGAAGGTATTGAAAAACAGCGGAATCACCTCCGCAAATTATCACTCGTTACGTCATACATTTGCTACAAGGTGCATAGAGCTTGGATTCGATGTAAAAAGTCTCAGCGAAATATTGGGTCATGCCAGCGTGAATATTACAATGAATCGCTATGTACACCCATCCATGGATTTAAAAAGAGAAAATATGCAACGGCTTTCTGATTTATTAGCCGTCAAATAAATTGTCAACACCGTCAAATAATGCTGAGTTTTCAGTGTTTGGCGGTGTTTTTTCGTGGAGTAATGTACTCTACGAATTTTTTATTTTAAAGAACCTCAAGATAGCTCATATTGTCGTCTTGGGGTTCTTTTCATTCTATCATTTAATGCAATCTGCCTATAAAATTTTATCATATTGCATTTATAAATGCAACTTGCACCCGATGTTGGTTGTTGAGATTTTTGGTACATTTTATAATGTATAGCAGAATCATACACAGCATGGAGGTGATTGAAACGCAACCGGAAATTGATTACGTTAAGATTGGTCAGCGCATTAGAGCTGCCCGACTGGAAAAGGGTTATAGTCAGGCTGATTTGGGTGCGTTGGTTGGTTGCTCGAACAATCATATGAGCCATGTTGAAGTTGGACAGACGAAAGTTTCTTTGGCAATGCTTCTAAAACTGGCATTCGTCTTGGAAAAGAACTTTGACTATTTTTTACTGGATACCCCATATGCAAAATGCGACAGCATCATTGATAATGAGATTGCTGCAAAACTGAAAAAGTGTAATGTAACAACATTGATAACCGTAGGAAAGTTGATTGATGTCTTGATTGACCAGCAAGAGATGATAAAAAAAGCGGAGCTTGATTGATATAATGAAAAAGAAGCCCATTGACGGTACAGAGTGAACTGCTATGGGGTTCTTTTTTGCAGCACAATATACTGATTCTTTAAGAAGCAAAAAGTCCACCAGTCATGATGCACTACGCATCGTACTGGTGGACTTTTTCTGTAAAGATATAAAAATAGATATTCATATATCGCCATAACCAATGTCGTTATCGTAGGCATGAAGATCTTCTTTCAGGAAATCTGCTTTACGAATATACATCGAATTTACCAGCTCTCCTTTTTCGTGGAGCAGGCTGAATTTGTAGTCTAATAATGCTGCCGGTACATAGAGCATTTTAGCCGTTTCAAAAAATGTGTGTTCCGAAAGGCATTCCAGGACTTTCCCATCTTCTAACAGAAGCTCCGCCGCAAAGAAGTTTGCTTCATTTTCTTCGATTGATCTATCATCAAAAACTTCCATTTCTTGAAAGCCGTGCATCATAGCGATTTTTGTATGCAGGACAGCGTGTCCTAATTCATGTGCGACTAATATACGCTCCAGGATACCGTTCACATTGTGATCTATCACGATATTCTTTTGTCTGGACTGGTAATAGAAGAAGCCCTTCAATTTCTTCTGTAAATCGTAATAGTGGATTTTGATACCTAACAGCTGACATAGCTCGTAAGGGTCTCTGGTGTGATATTTTCGCACAAGCTTATCGACAGTTTCAATGATATGCTCTGCCGTTTTCATTTGCTTCACCTCCGAATCGCACACAGAAAACATATTCTGTGCTTGAGGATTTTACTCTTTATCTTTATGCTTTCTGTATTTCTTCGGAGTGTACTTTTCCCGTGCTGTTTTCTTAGAGTCCATATAAACTGACATAATCGCCTGGAAGAATACATCTTTTGCGTCCTCGTCCAATTCTCCACCGGCAAACAGAGAATTTACACGACCCAACACTTCCTGAGCTTCTTTTGCTCCTTTTGAACCGAAGTTTTCCTTTGCCTCTAAAATAAACATATCCTGATCTATATGGCTCTGGCTATCCGTTTCAGATTCGTCCAAAAGATAGGACACAGAGATATGCAGTGCTTCAGCAAGTTTTCTGATGTTGCTTTTTCTGGGGAGTGTTCCGAGCTGCTCATAGGTGTAAAGGGATCTTTCGGAAATGCCGGTCATCTGGGCAAGCTCCGTTTGAGATAGGTTCATAGCCAAACGAGCTTCTTTAATTTTTTCTCCAAATGTCATGGTAGTATCCTTCCTTTCAAAAAATATTTATTCGTAACTTCCGATTATTTGTTGACAAACTTCTGGAAAATGCTATAATAAGAATCATAACAGAAGTTTTAATTCCACTTAATTATATATCGGAACTTTTATAAAGTCAAGAACTTCCGATTTCACTTCTGTTATTTTAATCAAATATCGGAAGTTATAGTCATTCTTGTCCCATGGTATTTGTTTCCCTTTAGCCAAGTGACAGGAGTTAGAAAGGAATTCTTATTTTATGGATTAGGCTGAAAGGAGATTCTGAATGAGCAGATATAATACACAGGTATTAAGCAGTATTCGAATGCTTTGCCGGATGCAGAACATTGACGAGAAGGTTCTGTATGAAAGAGCAAAGCTGATTTTATCCATATATCGAGAGGTGTGCTGGTCTACCATTGATCGTGCGAATGATGTATGTGATACCCTTATTTGTACTTACGGTGACAGCTTAGATGGTGCATTGATTTATCTGGAGAACTTTGCTCCGGATGAAGCGAGAGAACGATTTGAAGAACGCATTCGCAGCTTATTTGAGACAAAGTGGATCATTGAACTGGTAGATATGGCTATGTTGAAAATCAGAGAATATCCAGATAAAGGCGCTCTGTACTGTGAGATTATCTCAAAGGCATATCTCAACCGCTTCAAGTACAGGGAATCAGAAATGCTGGAGGTTTTGAATATGGAACGCAGCACCTACTATGACCGAAAGAAAGAAGCGATACTGTTATTTGGTCTGTCACTTTGGGGAACAGCCATTCCTAAATTGAAAGATTTCCTGGAAAGTGCCCGGGAGGAAGAAGCATTGTGTTATTGTGAATGCTAAGACAGGATTTTAGTCCGACTAAAATCCGATGAAAATACGACGGTTCCCCTACTGAAAGTCCGACTTGTCCAGTGTTAAAATGGCTATGCTGGGAGATAGCGGCATAAAATTGAATAGAGAGAGTTACGCCTCGTGCCTGTAATGGGTACGGGGCTTTTTTTATACCTGCCTATTTTCCCCCATAATTAACACAAAGGCATGAACGAGAGCTTGGAGTAATTTACTCCGGCTCTTTTTTTATGCCTGCAAGGAGGACAGGCAGATGGCAAAGGGTATTGAGAATCGGGCACGATCTCCTCCCGCTGTTTTTGATTTTGCAACTTCACAAATTCAAAAACACGGAGGAACGAAAATGTATTACGACTTGGTTGAAAGCGGAAAAAGAATTAAAGCCTTGAGAAAGGAACATGGGCTTACACAGGAACAGCTTGCGGAGCAGTTAGGTGTTGCCGCAAACACCATTGCACGAATTGAAACCGGCAACAGAGGTATCTCTATTGATTTGGCAATCGAACTGGTTGTGCGCTTTGAGACAACCCTTGATTACATATTTTTAGGTCGTGAATAACCTCAAAACTATACCTACGAGGCAATAAAAACTTGCATGAGGAACAGGTACAATTTAGATACAGCCAAAGAAAATCGGCTGCTTGATCCTTGAAAACTGAATACACAGTCATCGAATACGTTCCTGTTGCCGGTGCGAGAGCATCAGCCACATCAGCGGTACGCCGAGACGTATCGGATAGAGAAACAGAACGACTTTCTTCTATAAATTAAGCGCTTGTCTCTCTCCCGATGCCAGCGATCAATACTGGCTTGTAAATATTGGGTTGCTCCCAATACGGCCATGAAAGCAACAGGATTAAAGATACTTCTCTACGGAGCTGGCGGAGAACCCGGCAGAGGTTAGATTCCTATGGAACTGATTCGCAATCAGTCGTTCGGTGATTCCCTGAGGGCGTAAGCCCTCTTTCCCAGGGGTGCGTGGCAAATATGGGACACATAGACTTTTGGACTGACTGCCTGATTCCTTTCTGGCAGTCAGTTATTACATAGCCAACGAAAGGAGGTCATGGCACATGATGAAAGAAAATTGGGTATATTGCCGTGGTGATATTTATTGCGCCAAGCTGGACCCGGTAGTTGGGTCGGAACAAGGCGGCATCCGTCCGGTTATCGTCATTCAGAACGATACCGGTAATAAACACGCTCCCACATTGATTGTGGCAACGGTCACCACCAGAATCCATAAGAAAGCGAATATGCCGACGCACTTTGTTATTTACGACAATCCTGCATTCAAAGAAGCGTCCGTTGTTCAGCTGGAACAGATTCGTACCATTGATAAAAGCAGGATTGATAATTACTTAGGTAAGGTAACGCCCCGTGAAATGGTAGCGATTGAGAAAGCCTTATCTGTCAGCCTGGCAATGGAACAGCTGAAAAAGCGTTCCCCAAAACATAAAGCAAAGAGAGCGAAGGAGTGAACATAAATGTTTGAAGAAAGAATCGCTGCCATGAATCAGCGCACCGAAGAAGCGATGGCTGCTAACGCAGTTCAGTTTGATAAGAGAACCTATACGGTTGATGAGATTCAGGATATTCTGGGCATCAGCAGAACCAGCGCATACAACCTTGTGAAAAAGAAAGTTTTCCATAGCGTCCGCATCGGTGGCAGTATCAGAATCTCCAAAAAGAGTTTTGATGAGTGGTTGGATCATCAAATGTAAGATTTGTCAAGGGCGTCGTACAACCCGGCGACAAACTTCAAAACATATTGAGAGTTCGATAAAATGTAGCCATGACAAGAAACACATGGCTACATTTTTTACATAGGAGGTTGTACGATGGCGGAAATGAGAAAACGCACGAGTATGTCTGTTCTGGAAATGGGCAGGATGCTCGGTCTTGGTAAAACGGAGTCATACTGGCTCATTAAGAAGAATTACTTCAAAACCATTCTTGTCGGCAACACCATGAGGGTGATGATCGACAGCTTTGAAGAATGGTATGCCAATCAGTTCAAATACCAGAAGGTCGATGGAACCCCTCCCGGCGAGGAATTGAAGAAAACTACATATTCAATGGAGGAGCTTGGACAGCGCCTTGGGCTGAAAGAAGCGACTGCTTACGAACTGGTTGCCAAAGGGCATTTTGATGTGGTCGATGTCCTGGGCAAGCGCAGAGTGACAAAGGAGAGCTTTGAAAGATGGTATGCTTCTCAAACCGATTACCGCACGGTAGAGGATCAGGAACTGGATGCAGATATTATGGCATCCACCTACGGTCTGCCGGAAATGGCAAGAATGCTTGGGGTACATCGTCAGACCATTTACTATATCGTTGCCAATGAAGATTTTGAGCTTATCAAGGTTGGCAGGTATAAGCGAGCTACCAAAGAGAGCTTTGAAAAATGGTATCACAATCAGACCCGCTACCAGTTAGCGGAAGATAGACAGGAAAGGAGCTGATTACATGGCATCTATCGTTAAGAGAAAAAAGAAGTATTCTGTGGTTTATACATACACCGATGAGAACGGCAACAAGCGTCAGAAGTGGGAAACCTTTGAAACGAATGCCGAAGCAAAGAAAAGGAAGTTGCAGGTTGAATATGAGCAGGAGTCCGGAACCTTTATTCCCCCTTCTGCTAAAACCGTCAATGATCTTTTGGATGAGTATATGTCAATCTATGGTGTGAACACCTGGGCGATGTCTACCTATGAAAGCAGAAAGAGCCTGATTGCAAACTATATTCGTCCCCTCATCGGTGATATGAAGCTGGAGGATGTCACGCCGAGAATCATGGACAAGTATTACCGAGATTTGCTTTCTGTCAAAGCGGTTTCTTCTAAGTATGTAAAAGCCCGTACAGAATATCTGACTCCGCATACTGTCCGAGAGGTTCACAAGACATTGCGAAATGCTTTCAATCAAGCGGTCAAGTGGGAATTGATGACCAGAAACCCTGTGGAGCACGCTACGCTGCCGAAAGAAGAACACAAGACCAGGGATATCTGGACAGCAGAAGTGCTCCAGAAGGCTCTGGAAGCCTGTGACGATGATATTCTTCGTCTGGCTATTAACCTTGCCTTCTCCTGTTCCCTGCGAATGGGCGAGCTTCTGGGGCTTACCTGGGACTGTATTGACATTTCCCCCACCAGTATTGAACTTGGTCAGGCAAGCATCTTCGTTGAAAAGGAGTTGCAGAGAGTAAATCGTGAAGCGATGGCAGATCTGGACGGTAAGGACATCATGTTCAAGTTCCCACCGACCTTCGCCAGTACGCATACCGCATTGGTTCTCAAAACTCCTAAGACCAAAACAAGTGTCCGCAAGGTGTTCTTACCGAAAACCGTAGCGGAAATGTTGGTACAGCGAAAGGCTGACATCGAAGAACTGAAAGACCTTTTCGGTGACGAGTTCGTAGACTTCAATCTGGTTTTCTGTTCTTCCAATGGCAAGCCGATTGAGGGGCAGGTTATCAACCGTGCTTTCAATAAGCTGATTGAGGAGAAGGGACTGCCGAAAGTGGTTTTCCATAGTCTCCGACATTCCAGTATCACTTACAAGCTGAAGCTGAACGGCGGCGATATGAAATCCGTTCAAGGCGATTCCGGTCATGCACAGGTCAAGATGGTAGCGGATGTTTACTCCCATATCATCGACGATGACCGCAGACTGAACGCTGAAAGAATGGAAGCTGCGTTCTACTCAGGCAGACAGGCAACGCCTGAGCCGGTTCAACCAGCCGCAACGGAAAGCTCCGCTGATGATAAAGAACTTCTTCTGAAGCTTCTGCAAAATCCGGAAATGGCAGCACTCCTGAAGTCGCTGGCAAAAACATTATAGTAACTGCAAGGGCAGATCCTTTTACATAGCTACAATAGCTGTAAAAGGGTCTGCCCTTATTTTTTTGTTATGGAGGTCAACGAGTATGGATAGAATCTTTATGGACGAGTATTACGAGCATCTGAGAGCTGACAATATCGAGGCATTTTCCAAGGAAAGGAACGACGAATATGTTGGCAGAGCTGAGGAATACAAAGCAGCAAAGTCGGCATTGCTTGAAGGATTGGGACTTGAGCATTTGTTTGACCATAGCCATGAACTGACTCCGAAAGAGAAAGAAATATGGATGCTGTTCGATAGGGTTGATGTAGCAGAGCTTCTTGCAAGGGATGCTTTTGCCAAGGGTGCTTATATGCTCGGCGCTGAGGATAGAGAGATTATGCTGAAATAAAAAAAGACCTGCTTCGGCGGGTCTAAATTACATAGAATCATTGAGTCTGAAAAACCTTTGAAATTCTTAATAATTCTGGTTGAAAAATTCATTTTGAAATGATATATAAAACAGACTGAAATCTGTGTCTAAGGACACCCGCACCCTCACACGAGAATGAATAGGATTTCCTATCATTTCGCATCACGAGAAGTTACATAGTGACATTTACTTGCACTTGCAACGTCCACCAAAAATCGAAAGACTTGCTAATTTCGAGCCAATCGGACGGTGTAAAATCCCTCTGAATTAGCTATCACAGCGTAGTATCAGATGGGATTTGAAATGCTGAAAAACCTTGTATTTCCAAGCATTTTTAAGCATTAGATGCCACTTCCCGATGTCGTATCGGGTCTACTCCTAAGCGAAACGTCGCAGGTTCGATTCCTGTCTGGGACGCCAGCAAACAACGTTGAAAGCCTTGATTTATCGAGGTTTTCAGCTTCTTTTGTTTTTGGCTTATAACCTGTCGGATAAGAACATATTCAATTTATATTTTGCAATTTCTTTTGATTTTCAGAATTTGTAATTCGATATTTTTATGACTGTTTGAGTAGAAGAGTTTGCTAACACTTTTTTTATTTTGAAAAAATATCAGCAGATTTTTGAAGATTTGCTAACACTTTTGAAAAATTACTTTGAAGCTGATTGTTTCAAAAGCATTGCTTTCATCTCTGGCGTAAGTGATTTTAAAAGCTGTAAAAGCTCCATATCACTGTCTGATAAGCCGTTGTTTTCTGGCTGAACTTCCTCATTTTGTGGTTGCATTTCTGAATCATGGTTTAGAGTGGAATAAAATTGTTCGTCCATCTTTTGAGCATTGTAACGTCTATCTTCATCTATGATTTCTGAATAAACGTCTGTAACCATTTCTGATTCTGCATGACCTGTATCGCCTTGTACTGATTTTACATCGCCGTTGGTCATTTTCAATTTGTATCCTGTTGATAAATGACGCAGACTGTGGAAAACAACTTTTTCATAGCCATTTTGTTCGCATAACTTTTGAAATCTGTCTCTCACAATTCTACTCTCAACGGGATTTCCATTTTCCAGAGCTATAACAAGGTTGTAATTGTTATAAGCGTCTCCCAGAAATTCCTGTAATTCCTTTTGGTCTTTTTGATATTGCACCAGTAATTCTGCAACCGTCTTTGGCAACCATACGGTACGATTACTTGTTTCTGTCTTTGGTGTTTTTAATACAAGCCTTGTTGTGCAATGCGGTTTCTGTGTCGGAAAAATCTTGATAATATCTTTTTTCTTTAATTTCTGCATAGCTTGTGCATTTACTCTGGAAAGCTCTTTATTGATGATTACCCTTGCGTTATTCGTTGCAATGGATTGTTCATCAATAACTACATCTTCCCATGTAAGACCTGTAATTTCTCCAATACGCATTGAGCAGGAAAACGCCAAATGCATACAGATGGTTAATAAATCGTCGTCTGACTGCTGAATTGCTTCACGGAATGTATCTACACTCCATACTTTTCTTTTTACCTTAGGAACTTTAGGAAGCGTTGCTAATGAAGCAGGGTTACGCTTGTTGGTATCAATATATTCCCAACGGATTGCTTGATTTAATGCACAGCGTATAATGTCGTGTATTTTCTTGATATTGGCAGGTTGTACGCAACGTCCAGTAGCTTTTCTGTTAGCTCTGGGTACTTCTGGAACACTCAATAAATCGTTGTAGTAGGTAGATAATTTCTTTGTGGTACATAAGTACATTTTCACGGTAACGGTCAGATAATTGTTTAATAACTTTTGCCAGCTCATCGTCATATACATAAATGTCATGTCCACATATATTGAAAGTAGTGTAATCCGTTTTATATGTATCCCATATAGCAACTTTATCTATGATAATGTCGGGAAGCTCACAAAAGGGGATAGCTTCTGCTTGATTCTTTTTCAACTCTTTGTAGTAATCTTTTACAACTCCGAAAACAGTTTTTTTAAACAACTATCAAAACGACACATTACAGTTTTCTGGAAGTCAGATGGTTTCACGTTCTCACCTCCTCCCTGTGCTGTTTTGTATCTATCCCTCTTTCCACTCCATATAAGAAAAAAACAGGGCAGTTGCTAAGTGATTTGAAAAAATAATCGCTATTTTAGATAAAATTTATATTTGCCCTCAATATATAAGCCGATGAGAAAGGTAAAAATTATTCAATTCGATAAAAAAAGACAAAAAAAGACCTGCACAGTTAATGTACAGGTTAAAGAAGTGATGATTTTTCATAAATCAGTATTTAATTTTTGTTGCCATCGTATAAACGTATTCTTCTGGTGTAGGACGTTTCTTTCCAAAATAATTTGAAAATTCAGCTTGCACAACTGGGTCATCGCTGTAATACATTTCATCAATGGTTGACTGAATACGTTCTTTTACTTCTGACACGGAAACACCCTGTTGATGTGCAATCGCTTTAAACACTTGTTTTGTATCACGTTTTTTGATACCCAACATCTAACCACAACCTTTCTGAATAAATTTATTTCCATTCGATAATATCACAAAAATGCGAAAGAAAGCACAAAGGAATATTTTTGTTTCAAATATGATTTTTTATAGTATATTTTTTAATTTCATTTCCATTTCAACTATTTCTTTATCTAATTGTATTTTATCTATAGGAAATTTAGGGTTTTCAAAACATTTTATCATTATTTTATATTTTACGAGCATCCAGCCAATCATACTTTGCTTTGCTTTTAAATCTCTTGCATTTCTAATATGTTCATCATATAATTTTAACCCTGCTTTACGATTATCATATAGTGCTTCATTTTCATACTCCATCACTGAGTTTAATAGCTGTTCATATTTTTCTGTTTGATTTGTTTCTCTATATATTCTTACAATAGTCCATTTGGCATATAATATTTCATCGTAAATCGTATAATTACCAGTAAATTCTACTTTTTCAATAATATGATAAAGTTCAACAGCCATTTCAAAATCTTGGTATATATACATTAAATCAATTAACTCAACCAATGTATTCATATCTCTTGATGATTTAGCACTACACTTTTTCATAAGTGCTTTACAATCTCTCTTTATCCGTTTATTCTCATATTTTTCTGAAATTTTTTCAAATAGTTCCATATTATCTCCATCTCCCTCAATTATTGTTTAATAAATTGGAAACACTAATGAATTATTTTATCCATCACACATTATAATTTGATATTAAATATGGTTCTTTACTCATTTTTTTATAAGACGGTTTCTCATAAAAATATTTTCGTCTTCGGTTAATCATATCTACAACCATCTGTTGTGCAGATTCCTTTGAAGATAAGTGACATAGAATGTTTTCAATACAATGGTTATAAAATTGTTCATGCCATTCAATATAACAATCCCCAGAATAAAAACTGTCTTTTAATATTTGCATATAATGTTCAAATATGTCTTTTCCTTCTTCAAAATCCCCCTTTAGAAAACAAAGCATTGCCAGATTGTATAACTCCCAAAATCGTCTATATTCTGGAAGTTTATCAACTTGCTCCTGCAAACAAGATTTTGCATAGTCCATATCTGAAAATTTTCGATATTCGTCTACTTTTTCTAAAGCTTTTTTTGCCAGTTTCTCTATGCCATTCTGAAACGCCTCATCATCATTTTTATATTCCACATAACTCGTTATAACTTGACATTCGTAATCATATGATAACATTTCATTTAGGCTTTCCGTAGATTCCCATAGAAACGAAACTCCTGCATTCAAGCTTGCCCCTTTTGAATAACCACTTGATGCAAATTCAACAAGAATCATATAATACCCTTGATCGTCTAACCAGCTTCTTGAGCTTCCTATTTGAAAAAGTTTTTCCGGCTCTAAAAATTTCTTAACTGTTGTTTTGATAATTTTATTATGCGGTAACATATAAATTCAGCTCCTTTTATGACATTGCTAATATTCTATATTTTCAAAAAAATCGAAAACTTCTTTATACTGTTTTCGCAATCCTTTTTTTCCGAATCGTTTTTCAATCACTTGACTTGCTTCTTTAAGTCTATGTTCATTAAAATATGCACTTGCAACATATAAAAACTGGTTATTATCCCATATAATTCGTTTATCCTTATTTTCATAAAGAGTTAAATAATCTTTTTCACAAGTTAATTCTTCAAGCAACGGCATAGTATATTCTTCAAAAAAACCAAGTAATTCTTCTTTTAAGCACTCATAATCACTAACATCTTTTAGATAAAAATCTTCTGAATTTGAATATATTTGTATAGGCTGTCTAATTGTAAATTTATTTAACCATTTAATGGGAATTAAATTACTAGCAAAAATTTTAGCTGTATTATTCACTCTTGGAAAAAGTATCTGTACATGAGGATATAAGTGTGCTAATACATTCTGATGATATGATGGATTAGAAAAGAATACCATTTCAATTTTTTGAATAGTAGTATCAATTTTTCGGGTATAAATAAGTCCGTTTTTTCTTCTTTTAAATCCTCTTTCTTCAAAATAAAAATCTAACTCAGAAGCAAAAGAACAGATTACTTGTTTTATGTCATTTCGTAACATATCCTTTTTATCCTCCCCTTCAAGTTGAATCTTTCTTAATTCATACTATATCATAATAAAATGCAGAATAGTATAGATAAAGCAACAAATTACCATACTATTCTGCTGTAATATTTATTCTACAATCTTCCAGTTATCGTCCTTATGAAGCACAAGCTCATACTGCGAAATTTGTGTCATTTTCGACTTGTTATCCAGATATTTCACAGACACACTGACATTAAGATTGTCGCCGTTTTTAGTAAAGACAGGATTTACCAGTTCTGAAAATACATAGTCGCCGGATACAGGAGCAAGCACACCGTCTTTGACATAGTAGGCAAGTTCTTTCTCCGTAGCGGTAGGGTACAGTTTGAAGAATGTTTCCAAGAAAGCGGTAACGTCCTTAACTGTGTCAGAGCTAACACTGACATCTGCTTCCTGTACTTTCGGCTCATACTTTGATTTCTGTACTGCCGGAGCAAGGGTAGGATTTTGGGTAATGACCATTGCACCGTCCTTATCCACATGAACCGTCACAGTGTAGTTTTCTGCAACTGCCTGTGTCTGTTCTCCCTCTTTTACCTGCTGATCTACTTCGTAGGCAACGGTAAAATCGTTCGTTCCAGACTGCTTTACATTCCAGACCAGCACATTTGTAACGGTCGCACTGGTTGGTATGTCCGTTCTGATGGTTCTTCCATATCCGAACAGTTCCGATGGTATGTAACATTGCAAAGTCCGGCTTCCAGCTCTTGCAGGTTTGGAAACCATTCTCTTTGAATTGCAGGTATATCTTCGGGTGGAATTTCACTCTCCGAAATCGCAAGGCAGATATTGTTTAACAGGTCAAGGTCTGTATCTTGCAGGATTTCAAAAGGGAAATCATAATCACTGATAAGATAACGGTCACTGTCCGGCGGTAAGCCAATGGATTGTTTTAATGCTTCTATGTTGTAGGGAAGTGTAAACCATGCACAGCCTGTATCTTTTTCCTGTTCATCAAGATTGATAACAAATACTTTCATTTCTGCCATAAGCAATACCACCTGTCAAAGTTTGAACATACCATTGTTGCAGAGAGCATAACGTCCTTTTTCTTCCAACTCATGGGCGTAGGCTTCCAGATTAAAATATTTCTTTCCCTTTTCGGATAGTGCAGAAAATTCAATGTTATGCTCCAAGTGGTAACGGGCAACGTCCATGATGTTGTGGCATTCTGGATAAAACAGAAATTCTTCCGACTTCTGCAATAAATCCTCAACACCGCCACAATACGGAATCAACTCTTTATAAGCCTGCTGAACCTCTGGCGATAAATCCGTGTAAGCAAAGTACAGCTTGTTTAATCGTCTGACAGATGTTGTCCTTACAATGTCGCCAGCAAAGGGGAGCTTCATACCAATAATTTGATAATCATTGCTGTCAGCTTCCACGCCGAGCAGGTCACGGAACAGCTCATAATCAATGGGTAAATCAAACCAGCAAGAGGTTTTATCCTCTGCTGATTTGGTCGTTTCAATCAATACGCTACATTCTTCCATCGTAATTCAGTCCTTTCTTCTAATTTTGAGTATGAAAAAAGCAGTCGATCATAACTGAAAGACTGCTTAACTCTAAAACAATATTAAAGCGTTTCTTCTTTTAAATTCTGACTCAAAAGGGATTTTAACTCTTTTACATCATTTTCAGACAAATCATTTTGATTAACAAGAACCATTTCATTTTTTATTGTTCTGATATATATGTAATTTCTGAAAATCCCCCAACATTTAAAGGCGTTCCAATGATTAGTCCCGTTACCGATATCAGAACTAACTGTAATACCATCGGTATCAAAACAATATTCACGTTTTCCCGAAGTCAATTTATTATCCATCTTTGAATGAACAATATTTATTACTTTTTTCTGAAATGTGTTAGCTCCGTTTATGATAATCCAGATAAAGAAAACCGAAAATAATAATCCAATAATACCATAACCAATACGACTATTCATAAAACAAAGAATCGTATATATTAATATTATGACAGCCATCACAGACGATAACCCTGTTGCAAATTTACGTTTCTTTACATTTTTATCACTGGCTAAAACGATTTCTTTTAAAATATCTTGTTCTTGCTGTCCGATTTCAATACTGTATCTAACCATAATAAGAATCTCCTTTAAACATTTTAATGATATTAGTATATTACCACAAGTTTGTGTTCAAAATGTGGGATTCTTAATTTTACGCTCCAATAATCTTATTGAATAACTGTAACAATACGTCTTTTACGCCGGACGCATTGAATACAAGACCAACGGCTACTAAGGCAACTACCAAGAATCCGATGAGTTTGGAAAACTCACGCTTAAATCCCAAGTAGATACCGATAACAACAATCGCCATCAGCACAAGGCTCTGTGCATTGCTTAAAAACCAGTTATAAAGGTTCTGTCCAAAATTCATACTTTCTTTTCTCCTTTCAGTTCCATCATTTTTCGGTCAGACTGTCTGCCAGCCTGTAAAATACACATGGCAAAGTTTCTGTGGCGACGGGCTTCAAAGCGTTCGAAAATGTTAGCTGGATTAGCTGACAACGAACGCTTTTGTTATTTTCAAATCACGTTCGTGACACAAAATTCCATTCAAAATGATCAATTTACAGCTAACGCAATCCGATTTTTGTTAGCTGACAGCTAATCAAAATTACCGGTTTGCAAACATGGGTTTTAAGAAGTCCAGCTAACATTTGGGTTCCGCTCCGTTGTCACCCCTTATTCGGGAATGTAAATCAGAGAAAAGGCGGGAAAAGAAACAATCTCTCCCAAACTTGCAAACATGAATTAGCTGAAACAGTATTCAATTCTATTAGCTACAGCTAATGGTCAAACAGCAATGCCTGTTTGGAACTTTACTATCTATAAAAGTTCCAGGCAGGCATTTTTTATTTCCTGAATCCTGGAGGAAAGGAGTCAAGATGACTGAGCCAAACAGACAATCAGGAGAAAACGAAGAAAGAATCATAGAAATTGAGATTGAGCGTCTTCGTCCGTTCAAAGAGCACCCGTTTCAGGTAAAAGATGATAAGGAAATGTTTCTTTTGCAGGAAAGCATTGAGAAGTATCGCTTGGAATGATGACAATAAATGCACTTGCATGTGTTGATTCAGGTTTAATACCGGTGCAGGCTGCATATTTACTGGTAAAAGGATTACAGCAGCTTATTAAGACAATAGGCAGGGTGAAGAAACAGCTTAATCCAAAGCTTAAGATAGAAGGAATTCTACTAACTATGGTGGATAACAGAACCAATTATGCAAGAGATATATCGCTGATGGTTTATGATACATACTCTTCAAGCATAAAGGTATTCGGAACAGAGATTCCAATGTCGGTGCGTGCATCTGAAGTCAGTGTTGAGAGGGAAAAGCCTAAGTGGGATGATACTATCACAAACCGAATGCTGCACTGGTCATATACGCCGGAGCAGAAAGAAGAGGTGAAGAAAGCACTTGCTGCCGGAGTTCCGAAAGCAACGATTCTTACTTATTTCTATCCGGAGGTTACTGTGGAGAAAATGAGATCGTACCGCAAGAAGCAGTAAATGTTATCGCATAGGCACAGGAGGTGTGGTATACTGTGCTTATACGAAACGAACGTGTTTTGTTATTCGGTATTAAGAATACAGTAATTCATATTAACCAGATTAGGAGGATGTTTAATGAGTAAAATGAAAAGCTGGAATGATGAACCAGCAATACAGCAAAAAGAATATTCACAGGAAAAATATAATAAAAAGAAAAAGAGATCTCTTCGGGTTGCTAAACTGTCTTGTTATTCAGGAGAGCTGGCAGCAGTTTTCGGTTGGAACAGTATGTTGTCTCTTATTCTGTTTTTAGTATTAATGTTAGGCACATCAGCACTTCCATATATTCTGGATGTTAATATCGATTTCGGACCTGAAACATTTTGGTGCAGAGGCGGTATCTTTGTTAATATATGTTTAGTATTACTTATTCTGTTTTCAATTGCAGCATTTACGTATGCTATTAGCTATAAAGTAGCGGAAGTCATGTGTATACTTCTGGATGGTGGATTGGATGGAGCTATAGAGGTAAATGATGCTGCCATGAGAGCTAACTTTAAAGGACAGGTAGCAAAGGCAGCTGGGGTGGCTTATGTCGATACAGAAGCACTTGCAGGACCGATGAATATTCTGACCAGATACTGTACTCAAAATAATACAACAATGCTAACGTCGCGTTTCTTTACAGTTTTGCACAGAATATTAGTTGTTGCGCAGATTCTCCTTGCATGTATTAGTATATTTGAATTGTTTCATTAAGTATTAGTAGAAAATAGGTTGCGTTGTGTAATGATTATATTATCTACTTTGATAAATATTCCGTTGTACCATAGTGATAAGGATACGATTGGATTTGTAGGGTTGATTCTTATGGCGATTCAATGTTTTCTTATGGTTGTATCTATTTATCTGACAGGGAAAGCTCTGAAAAAACATTTTAATGATGATGAAACTGTAGGTAATTCATATTTGTCTGATTCACAACAATTTGATACCAAACCAATACAAGCACTTTAGCCAATAAGGTTAAGGTGCTTTTTTTGCACCTTGAAAGGGAGGAAAGACAATGGTAATCGAAGTAAACAAGGATATAGACCGCTATCAGGAATCAGTTGCGATGGGACTGGCAGCCGTGTTTGTGCTGGCGGTAGCGGGTGTGGCTGCTTATAAAGCAAGGCACTAAAAAGGAACCTGCACAAAAACAGATTCCTTAAATGAGGGAAAATCCCTGTCGAAGAATGGAAGTCCAGTTACTTTTCTGATAGAGAAATCGGACTATGATTACAGTCTGCTTTTCTTCATCAATCGTATAAAAGGCAAGGTAATTATTGATTATTACAAAACGAATGCCCCAGCTTGCCAGTACCGGATCATCTACCAGACGAAACTTCTGTGGCAGGTCGGCTAGTGAGCCTATCTGCTCAGTCGCAGCATCTAACAGATTATCTGCGGCATCAGGATTTTTGAGGGTAAATTCGATATAATCCGCAGCACGCATAATATCGTGTTCTGCGGTGGAAGTGATATGAACCTGATAGCTCATCGACTGCGGCGGCTCCTGATATCAGCCATAGCTTCGGAAAATGGTCTGGTGTTGCCTGTGGAAATATCGTCCATTCCTTCCTTGATCTGGCTGTAAAGTTCAAAGCGGCTGGTCAGTTCTTCGTAGGCTTCAATGCTCATAACGGCAAGGTCGCCTTTTCCATTCTTCGTGATGAAAACTGGTTCAGGATAATTATGACAAAATGTAGAAATTTCATTGTAATTATTCCTTAAATCAGCACTTGATTTGATTGCTGGCATAAAAACACCTCCTTATTTGATAACAAAATTATACACAAATTTTGTTATGGAGTCAATGGATATACCATTAGTGTTAGCAGGATAAACACAACTATTCATATGTATCTGACCGCAAGGTCGGGAACACAGTCCGCAGGGTGAAGTTCCCGGCGGGCTTTCATTATAAGAAAGCGAGTGAGCCTTTGTATAAGACACCTAAATCCATTCAGGAAACCATAGAGATTATGGCGGTGGCTGAAAACGGCATTTTTGAAGTAAGCAAAAATAAGTATTCCAAATGCTACCGCTTTCAGGACATCAATTACACGACAGCAACCGAGGATGAGCAGATCGGCATTTTCGAGAGGTATTGCAAGTTCTTAAATTCGCTGGACTGTAATTATAAAATTACGATCAACAATAAGAACAAAAACATGGATGAACTCCGTGACAAGGTTCTGATTGCTGAGAAAAATGATGGCTTCAATAATTACAGAAGAATCTACAATGACATTATTGAAGAGAAGATTATTGAGGGCAGACAGGGGATTGAGCAGGAGAGATACCTGACAATCACGATTGAGAGAAAGAACTTCGAGGAGGCAAAGGTACAGTTTGCGACTCTTGAGGCAACGATACACAATCCGGATATCGGCTGGGAGACAGCAGACGAGTATCTTTCCGGAAATGTGAGAGACAAGCTGAAACTGAGTGGCGGTGATATAAAGGCGGTCCAGGGCGATTCCGGTCATGCGCAGGCAGACATGGTAACAGAGGTATATGGACATATTCTGGACGAGGACCGCAAAAAGAATGCCCAGCTTATAAAACTTATAAACCGTCAGCTCTTTTTTCCTTTTTTATAATAGTATCATTATGGTATAATAGAGACATTAAAATCGAAGTTTGTAAGGAACAGAAACTTTGAAGTTTACAGCGAGGTAAAAGTTTATGAATAACTATAATGAAGTGAAAAAATCATTTGGTACACAAGCAGAAAAATTTGCTTCATATCATATGTCTAAGGCAGAATATACCGATTATTTAATTCGTAGTATTCAGGCAAAGGGCAATGAACATGCATTGGAGGTTGCTGCTGGAACCTGTATATGTGGAAGAGCAGTGGCTCCTTATGTTAAGGACATTACTTGTTTGGATTTGACAGAAGCAATGTTGGAGCAGGGAAAAAAACTGGCAAAGCAAGAAGGTATTCAGAACATATCATTTGTATCGGGGAATGCGGAATGCTTACCTTTTGAAGATGAAACATTTGACCTTGTGATTACAAGACTTTCATTGCACCATTTTGTTGAGCCTGAAAAGCCTTTTCGGGAGATGCAACGAGTTTTGAAAAAAGGTGGAAAACTTGTTATTTGGGATATGGTAGCGACTACAGAAGAATTGCGTGAAACTAATGACGCTATTGAAACGATGCGTGATAACTCACATACAAGAATACTTAGCAGAGAAGAATTTGAAGCATTGTTTGAGGATGCTTTTGAGCTTCAGCTTGAAGAAACAACACTTGTTCCTGTAAATCTACAAAGTTGGATGGATTTGACAAGTACACCAGAGGATATTCAAAAAGATATTATTGATAAAATGGAATACGATTTGAATGGTGGAGATAAAACAGGTTTTAATCCCTATATCAAGGAGGGACAAATATGCTTTGACCATAGGTGGTTATTGCTGATTGGAAAAAAGGAAAACTAATCCCCATTTATCAAGAAAAAGAAACTTTCAGTTTGTATATATCTTTTAAAAGGTATATGATTAAGAAAAACGGCAGGAGGTATCTGAATGAAATCACATAAATATTGGTCTATCGGTGCACTGATTACAATGCTTGGAACTTTTTATACAGGTTATAAGGGATCAAAAGAAGGCCATAAGTACTTTGCAGCAAGTTCTTTGCTTTGCATGATTATGGCTATTTATACAGGACACAAGATGATTTCTGGTAAAAGTAGGAAGAAAAAAGAAGTTTCAGTAGAGAGTGTTGAAGATTAAAAAACAAAATATTTTAATAAATAACGCCGGTGCGGGATTTTTGATATCCAGTACTGGCGTTATTTATTCTACAGGGGCTTGGGGGTGTAGCCACCAAATATATTATTAATTTTCTTCTTCGGTAAGTTTGTTAAGGATCCACTCCCTATTGATAACAATATCCTCATCATCACGGAGATCTTTGAAATCAGTGCAGTGTGAAGAAGCAAATTCATACATATTGTCAATGTCAACTGCACCAGTGATCTCACCCTTATTAATGATTATAAGAATATTTGTTCCGTCGTCGACAGCAAAGCGCAGTTCATCAAATTTTTTATCAGGATTATTTTTGAGAATAGAATCTGCCGCAAGTAATTTAACAAGTTCTATTATCCTGTCATCCTTACCAGCATCAAAGATTTTGATCTTTTCAACGAGCTGATTTGCTGATGTCACAATCCGGTTTAAGTACTTTTCGGTACGAAAATCAGCCAAAGCATTTTCTCCATAAAACATTTCATATGTCTTCTCTACTTCTGATTCAGGAACCAGATAAATCATGATAAGATCTTCCATCTGGTGATAGAGCGTAGGATAGTTTAAGCGAAAGGTCTCTCCACAGTTCGGGCAGGTATAAAGGAAAAATTTATTAGCAGCCCTGTTTAATGCACCTTCTACGATGAACGGGTATTATCAGGCAGAAGTGAACCATGATATGCCAGGACTGGTAAGATAGGAGGTGCACATGTTTATTTTAAAACTTGCTGGGAAGATATTATTACTGCCGGTATGGCTGATCCTTTTTGTGATCGGCTTGGCAGTAAAGATGACAGTACAGACTTATGCAGTTGTCAGAGGGATCCTTGAGATGATGCAAGAATGGTCAGGCGCAAGCAAGCTCATCCTTGCTATGGATACTTGGTTTGAAAGACTGATGGCGGATCAATAGAAGTTGTGATAGAATGAAGAAAACGATTTGATGTGCAAATCGGAATTTATAAAGGAGAATATTGATGAAACTATTTTTATGTTCGCACTTTTCAAGTGTGGGAAGTCTGATAAAGGAAGAAATTGAAAATAAGAAAGTCGCATTTATTCCAACAGCTTCACTGCGTGAAGGCTACACCGGTTATGTCGACTCGGCTCGAAAATTATTCAATAAGTTGGGAGCAATCGTAACTGAAATTGATATTTCAACGGAGGCTTATTCAACGATACAGTCTGTTTTTGAAGAAGCAGATGTGATATATTTTACCGGCGGAAATTCTTTCTTTCTTATGGACCAGCTCCGTAAAACGGGAGCTGATGGGCTACTGAAAAAGGAATTGGCAAATGGAAAATTGATGATCGGCGAGTCGGCAGGCGCAATTATATGCGCTCCAAGCATCCAATATATCGAGCAAATGGATAAAAAGCCAGAGGACTACTCACAAGAAGATGATGCAGGGCTTGATTTGATTGATTTCTATGTTCTTCCGCATTATCTTACAGCACCATTTAAGAAAGTTACCGAGAAAATAATGACTGAGTTTTCGGATTTGAATCTATGCCCAATTAACAACCGTCAGGGAATTGTAATTGATGGTGAAGGTTCAAAGGTTATTTGCAAAGACTAATTTGAAAATTCAAGTTGATATTGCACTTATTTTAGGAAATTTAATAACTGTTATATTTGATTATCAAATTCTTCGCAAACCCTTGAAAATACTAAGTTTGTAGCAAGTGAGCTTTCCCTTACTCTTTCCTTTGTGTTATATTCTCCCATTAGCTTTCATGAATCTTAATATGGGAAAAAATAAGGGAAAGAAAATTTCATAACACAGTATAACAATAACGACATGGTGAACTGATTGAAATGTTTTCGATATTTAACTCTATAACTGATTATTAAAAGAAAATAGAGATAAGATACGATGAGAACAATTTATGCATAATACAACATAAAACACGATAGTATTGATGTTTACACAAGTGTTGGATATATGCTTCGCATTGATTGCTGGGGAGCTGAAAAAGATTTAAAAACCACATATGGATCAGAATGTGCGCTTACTTCATTGGCTGTGGATGAGCCTTTAGAATATGCAAGATTATATCTCGATGGCAATTTACAGATGTGGATAGATTCAGAAGATTCACTTGAATTATAGAACAAGAATAACGGGTAGAAAACTTCTGATGCCCATTTTACAAGGGGTTCGAGTTTTTTATGTCTGCTGGCGCTATTTCTCTGCTGGAGTACTATTTTCGGGATAATGGCGAAAGGCTTTAGCGGTATAGTTAGAAGCACCGTTTCCATATTTTGTATTGGTTATGGTTTTTATATAATCGCTGGAATAATAGTCAATTGTAGAGCAAATGAAATAGACACAGGGGATTAAGGAAGAGTTGAAGGCAGATAAACAGATGGAATGGGTAGCAAATAAATACTATACAAGAGTGTGAAAAGGGAATTTTGAATAAGGAGATGATTTGGCAATAAGGTGCAGTAATCTGGTGGAAAGCAAGTCTGAAAATGGCTTGCTTTTTGCTTTACAATGTGGTTAGTTGATGTATATAATTATGATAAAGAGATAAAATTGATTTTTATATTTTGGTTCGATATTGTGATGCAGTTTTTCTATATTAAAAAATATACGAGGTTATAATGAAGAATAAAAGTTATGATTATATCTTTGGAAATGGAAAATTTAATACTTGGTTCAACATTATAGTTAGTATTATTAGTTGTTCAGCAATATCGTTTTGTTTAACCGAACTTTTGTTTTCCTTTGATTTTAAAGTGAGTTTTCAAAAAGCACTGATTTTTACCATACTTTTTGTGATTTTTTTATTATTGTTTTATTACTTTATAAAACAACGTACTTATAAACTATTCGATCAAAAAATAACATATGGATTTAGGGAACGAAAAATTTTGTATGCGGATATCCATTCATTAGTTTTTACACTATCCTCCAGACCTAAAGGAATATATGATATTGGACTGGGAGAACCATACCTATACATAAAAGAAAATGGGAAGAAAAAATATATATGCAATATTACAATTTATTTGGCATATCCAAGTGTTATACAAAAAAGATATGATATCAATATAAGCAATGGGCAGATAGGAATGTCTCCTGCCTACAGTTTTAACTGTTATGATATAAAAAGTATTTTCAATTTAATACATCATTCAAAAGCAAATATTTATGTGACGAAGAGTTTTCTTCTCTTTAATAATTGGACAATAAACAGATTTTGCAAAGAATACAATATCTCTATGGAAATGGTTCAGCTTATAAATGATGGAAACTAATGTAAAAAATTTGTATTGTATTGAACTTTAGAAAACCTTTTTATGAGAAAGGAAAGCATATGCAAGAATATTATAAAATATATTTTCCTTATTCCAAAGAATATTTATTGGAACAGATTAAGAAGACTACAAAACCATTATGTATTTCAAACCAGGCTTATAGAGATATGGCACTTGCAGCCTACAAAGAAGAGGATAATACCTTATGTATCGGATATGCAGCAGGAAGTATGACAGGCGGTGGCTGGGAAATGCTCCAGACACATATAAAAAGCTATGGGGGAGATGTAATGCTGGAAGGTACGTTTGTGCTTTTGCTATACATAAAAAAAGCTGCACTATTTTTTCTGCTCATAGTGATTTTATTTGCATTGTTTTTTTCTCAGGGAGATTTATTGATTTTAACAGAATGTCTGATTTTATTTATGTTTCCATTATATCTGCTGTATAGGAATATTTCTAAGATAGGAAAATGTGAAGAAGGGCGACGGCTTGTTTTATTATATCTGGAAAAGGTGCTTCATGCAAATGTGGAAATATCCGTAGAGGAAGAATAAAGAAATGATAGGGGAAAACGAGAATGAAAAAGATTAATGAACAAACAAAAAGTTTTTTACTATACGGTATAGAAGATGTGATTAAGCCGAAAGAAATCTACAAATTAGATGGAGCAATCTTGTTTCTAGTATTTTTATTTTTCTTTTTATCTGAATCAGCTCCATCACCGTTTTTTTCAAAAGTATTTTTAGTTATTGTTTATCTTGGATTCGTGATTCTTAGTTTTTCAAGAACAGAAGTGACAGGGAAAAAGGTTTTTTGGATCATTGGAATACAAAGTCTGACGTTTTCTATTTTGTTCTGTTGGGCAGCAACTATCCTCATGCTGACAACTATGAAAGAAGAATATTATAAGAGGTATCTAACCATACTCGTTATCATTTACATACTGGTAATCGCTGCATACATTTTTCTTATAATAACTTTGATTAAAAAAGATATCTACAATCCATCTTCTTCCAAAAAGCTGGCTGGAGGATGGTGTATTACTAGTTTTGTATTGCTTGGAATGGGTGTCGCAAAAGTACTTAGTAGCAGCGTTGAATATACAGCCATGATTAGAATTGCAAGCCTTTGTTCCTATTTTTGTTCTTTGGGTTCTATCTTAGGAGTTTTTCACCTGGTAAAGTATTTTGCTGTCAAAAAATGGGAGGTTGAAAAATGAATATTTTTATGAAAAGAATATAGATGAAAATAATTATAGCATCCAGGAAGAAGGATGGCTGGGAATTTTATTTTTGGTTGGAACTATATTTTTCTCAGGATTACTTTTGTATGGTTTTATAGACGGACAGGCGGATTTTTCAGTTATAGTGGCGTATGGAATATTGATTGCTTTTTCTGGAATCTGTACCCTGCATTTGTTCCTGTGGAGAGTCAAGGTAAATCATGATGTAATTGAATACCGGTCGTTTTTTGGAAAAAAAATATTATAAATTTTCAGATATAACAAGAAGTGTACATAAAGAAAATGGTACATTGGAAATATATGCAGGGGACAAAATAATATTCAAATTTGATGAAAACATAAGCGCATCATTGTTTGCAAATAGTCTGTCTAAGCATAAAATTTCACAAGAAACATGGTTGAGTTGTAGAGATAAAAAGTGCATCATAAGACCAAAAGAAAGCCACTATGTTCTGCCAGGCATTTTCTTTTTATATTTGGTTTACAATAGTGTGATACTTGTATTCAATGCAAAAGAAACAGCTTTTGTTTTCCTTTTATTCTCTCTTGTACCGGGAGGTATATTTTTCTATTTTTTAATGGACAAAACAATTGTCAAGGATGGATGGCTATATAGAAATGGATTTTTAAGGAAGAACTGTAAAATAAGATTAACGGATATTACCCAGATGAAAAGAAAAAAGAATTTATTTGGAGAAGCTCTTATTTTATATAAAAATCAGAAAAAAATCGCTAAAATTTCTGCCCGAAATAGAAATGTGGACTGGCTGCAAGTAAAGATTGCAGAAATAAAAAAGGATAAGAAGAAATTAGAACGTAAAAAATGAAAAATGTGAATCATATAGGGAGATTGAGTTTATGGATAATGTCATTAGATTAAGTAAATTTGTAAAAAATTTAGGAATAGTAACAACAGTTCTTTTTTTAATAATCGTACTGGTAACATTTGTTACAGGAAATATGGGGGTTGCGATATGTTTTATGCCTTTTGTATTTTTAGGTATTGCTTTAATTTTGGCATACAAGAAACAAATAATTGTAGTAAATGAAGATGAAATTGTATTTAGCTATCTGGTTAAGAAAACTCAGCATATAAAATATAATGATATTCGTTGTATTTTAATGATTCCATTAAATGGTAGAACAGATGTCATATTAATTGATAAGATGTACAATAGACTTGTTACTCTGGAGCAAGTGTATGTAAATTATGATATTTTATATGATACACTTATAAAACATGAAATAGATCTTGTGGATTTTGGTGAGTTAGTTGAACAGAACAAAGATGTATCAAAGTATGTACCTGCTTTAAACTGGATAGAAAAGAATTTCTATAAATCTATATGTAATGAGAATACAACTATCAAAAATATGTCAAAAACAATAGAAAAAGAAAAGCGTAAAAAAACAAAGCAATTTTTAAAAGCTTTAGGTTGGATTCTAATAATTGCTGATGCGGTAGCATTTTTTATTGGTGGCAAAACAATGTTAGTTATATTTATAATGGTTTTGATGATTACATATGCAGTGTATATAAAATATTATCCATATATATTTATAGAAGTCACCACAAAAAAAGGACAAGAACTGGCGTATCAATTACCATTTATGGGTGCAGCAATAGCAATGCTTTTATCCCTGAATACGAGTAAACTCTTTAATTATGAATTTGGAAACTATATGAAGATTACGGCAATTATTACTGCTTTACTTGCACTGCCATTTATTATTAAATCTTTAAAAACAGATGTACCACAGAAATTTGGACGTAAACTTTCAGTTGTATTTGCTGCTTTTATAATCGCATTTACAATTAGCTTCCCAATAAATTTTTTATTTACATTTGATGGGGCAACTCATGAAATTGCAATTGTAACAGACAAAAAGATTAGCAGTGGTAAAACTAGAGATAGAGAGTTATATGTAAGTTGTAATGGTAAAAGAGAAATATATACTGTTTCAAACAGTGAATATGAAAATACATCAATAGGCGATAGTAAAAGAATTTGTAGAAGAAAAAGTGCATTAGGATTGGAATATAGTACGATACATGATTAATATTTATTTAAAGATAAGGAAGGAATATATAAGATGAAAATATTGTTAGCAGTAGTTGGAGGATTATTATTACTGATATTCCCTTTTATAGTTATGAAAAAAGCAAAAGTAACAAAAGAAGAAAATACTGATGAAGCAAGGAAAAAATTTAATGTGTTTCTCATTTGTATGATACCTGTTCCTCTAATAGGCTTCATATTTCTTTTAATAGGGCTTAGAAGTTTTTTATAAAATTAAATAAAGGAGAAAAATGTTAAAAAACAATGATATATCAATACCAGAAGCCTGCTATGCAGATTTATGTAAGGTGGGTTTTTTTGAAAGAAAACAGGTTAAATTAACAATTATATGGAATGAAAAAATAAGCAGAAATAAACAAATACTTACACTTAAGAAGTTATATCCTGAATTAAATAAAGTGTCTACAGTTGAAAGCTATAAAATTACAAAAAAACGAAGAAATGGCAATTTGCAGAGATGGGATGGGGATTTGCTGTTGACTTTTCGCATAAAGCAGAAAAAGCGGGGATAAAAATATTGTTAGAAGAATAACTAAAAATCTTGCTAATGTATAAGTTAAGTAAAAAATAGAATGAAAAATAATCATATAGCAGAGGAGATTGGGTAATATGAAGGAACAAAAGAAATCTTCTTGGGGAGCGGTTCTGGTGTCATTTTTAAAGGAATTTCTATTAAACTCATTCGAAGCCCCAGGTCATCTTTATTATGATGAAAATTTAACTAATGAAGGAAAAAGAAAGAAAAATTATATTTGGAGGGTGCTTCTACTGGTGACTGCGGTAGGAGTAGCTTTGCTTCCTGTTATAGCTTGGAACATGTTTGTTCCAGATGTGCTATGGGCAAAAATAGTTACCGTTGTAGTGTGTGAAGGCTATGTTGTTTTTATAGTAAGTATGGAGATTATCCAAATAAAGGATGAGCTAAAGGAAGATATGTTAAAAATAGGGGGATATAAAATTACTCCCAAAGGAAGTATTTCCCTATTTAAAGAAATTGATTTTAAGATTGCTCAAACAGAGTATTCTTATACAATATTGATTTCTAAGAAACCTTTAAAATGGCTTTATAAGAAGTTTTATGTTACAATCTATGGAAGACATGGAAAAGTAAAAAAGATTGAATTGGTTCGAGCAGACAAAAAGTATTCTACGAAATATGAGACAATGAATGGTACAGTCTTAGAAAAGTTGCAAGAAGAAAATAATAGGTTTTTAAGGAAATGCTTAGGTACTCCCAGTAAAAAGAGTATGACAGGCGTCGAATATTATTATGAGTGGGGACAAATACAATCCTTCTATGATGATCGTTCTTGTCAAACAGGAATTGTAATTATGTTTTAAAATAAGGAATATTGTATCTCTTGCTTCCGTATGCAGAAAGATTACATCGGTACAGAGAAATGTGGTAGTGATACACCAAAGAACACAGGCGAAACCTTATATCTCGGTTCCACAAGTAGCGAATCTTTCAAAAAAGAGAGATGGGTAAAACTTCGCTGTTTATATAATAGTAGGGGACGATGTTTTATCCCCTGCTATTATACGTTTTTTAGCATGTTTTCACCAATATTGCTTGGTACCTAACCGATTTTTCAAATAACATCTGATTCCAAGATATACTCCCTGAGAAAGTACGAAAAGCAATAGAAGATTTACGGAAAGTGCTTTTTTAATTGCTTCTCCAAAATAAATGATGACAGCAGTACTTGTCAGTATCATCAGTAGAGTAATAACATCCCAACAGTTTTTCTTATATAATTCTATAACCTTTATTTCTATCAGTATCGCCAGTATCCCTGTCCCTGCCACACATATTCCGACAACCAATATCAGAAATAACCAATATACCATTCCGGCTATAAAAGGATTTGGAATTTTTGTGCTAATCTGTGCCACAGATTGCCCGGCATCAATTGTCCAACCGATAAAAGTTTGTAGGAATGACGCTGCATCATGGAAGAATGATTTACAATCGGAAAGGAACACATCGGACTGTACTGCCTGAAAAAGAGTGGTTGTCAGCGAATACCATGCAAGAAGGAACAAGGTTGTTTGGAACATTACCGTTTTTGCTTTATACTGTCCGGCAAGTCGCTCTTTTTGTGTTCCGTATTTCGCTTTTTCATTCTGATAGGCTGTCCGGTCACAGGATTCACATTTTTCATAGAGTACCGGCTTTTCTACCGGTATCTCTACGATTTTCTGATGTGTCCGGGCATAATCCCGTTGTTGTGTTAAACAGCGTATTTTATTTTGATATTCCCCGATCATGACGTTTGCGCTTCGCAGCTTCTCTTTCTCGTTCCGCAATGCTCTGTCTGCCAGCTTCAAGTCGTTCTTTAATGCTTGAATATTCCCGGCTCTGTTCTCTTTGTTTAATTTCTCGTTCAAGATCAGAGATTCGTTGAGCTGCGTCTTCAGTTCCACGCTAAGCTGGTCTTTCTGTTCCAGTTCTTCTTGTATCTCCTCGGTCAGGAGCAGAAGCTCTTCCAACTGTTCGGCGTTCTTTAATTCTCTGGATTCGTTCATCTATATCACGTCCTTTCTCTATCTGCTGTTCCAGTTCAGCAATTCGGTGTTATCCTCTGCTGATTTGGTCGTTTCAATCAATACGCTACATTCTTCCATCGTAATTCAGCCCTTTCTTTTTAATTTTGAATATGAAAAAAGCAGTCGATCATAAATGAAAGGCTGCTTTAAATCATATCCTTTATTGCTTTGTGTGGAGATTTAACTGATTGTCTATGTCCCGTCCGGCATACATTACTCTAAGTATTGTTACAACTTTTTTATCGCTGTCTGGAATATAAAGTACCACATAATTGTCTACTGGTAATACACGAAGTCCACGACTTTTCCACGGTTCTTTTTCATATTTTCGATAACGCTCCGGCATCGTATCCAGACTTAATATCTGTTCTTCCAGACGGTCAAGCTGTCCGCTTGCATTTTCCGGCGATTGTAATTCAAAAGAAATATATTCAAAAATCCCTCTCAAATCACTGTCAGCCTGTTCGGATAATTCTACTTCATATATCATAAGCCATAATCCTTGCGAATGTCAGCAAATGCTTTCTTCGCATTTTTTGTCCGTCCAGCCTGCATATCCGCATATCCTTTCTCCAATTCTTCATTGAACACTGCTTCTGATAATGTGCTGATATCAACAGGTCTGTCAGATGGTATTTTTACTTCAAACGGAAGTCCTCTCTGTAAGATAATCTGTTTATAAAACATATTGATAGCACTGGAAGCAGGGATACCAAGTGTAGACAGGATACTTTCTGCTTTTTCTTTGACATCTGGTTCAATCCTTGCATATAAATTTGCTGATTTTGTAGCCATATAAAACATCTCCTTTCGTGAGTAGTATTTCCATCTATCTTTATTATATGCAAATGTCCGCACAATAGCAATACTAATTTTATGCTCCAATAATCTTATTGAATAACTGTAACAATACATCTTTTACGCCGGACGCATTGAATACAAGACCAACGGCTACTAAGGCAACTACCAAGAATCCGATAAGTTTGGAAAACTCACGCTTACAGGATAATCGAACTACTGCATACTAACCGCCACAGGGAACTCCTAATCCCTTGCTCATGAGGGGAAGAATAGTTTATCATATTGTAAAAAAATATAAAAAAATATAAAAAGTTTTTGTGTTTTTAAATGATTTGTTAAGGTTAGTTGTTTATATATAGAGAAGAATAATTAAGAGAAAAGTGATGGATATGATACAAGACTGGATGATAATAAACAAAATTAAGATGGGAGATCCTGATGCATGGGATATTTTAGTACATAAATATTATGATAGTGTGTATTTTTATTGTGTTCGCAGATGTTATGGAGACTGCGATATAGCTTCTGATTTAACACAGGATATTTTTTTAAAATTGGTAGAAAGTTTACCTAGATACCGATTCATAGGAAAATTTCAAAATTATCTATACACTATGGCTGTCAATACTTGCAATAATTATTTGAAAAAAAGACATATTGAGCAAATAGAACTCACAGATAATTTTACAACTGATTTAGACACTTCATTGATTGATGAAATATTACATGATGAGAGAAAAGAAACGGTTCAAAAAGCACTTGATTTACTTCCTGAAATACAACGAGAGGTTGTGATACTACGGTATTATCACGATTTAAAGGTAAAAGATATTGCGACAATTACTGGCGTGGGGGTATCTACTGTACAGTCACGTATTTATCAAGGCCTTAGAAAATTAGAAAAAGTTTTAGAAAGAGAGGAATTTTATGATGGATAAAAAAGATATTATATCGAAATTGGCTGGTTATAAATTAGAAGGTGATATAGAAGGACGTGAAAAAACCATCGAATTAGGATATGAAATAATGATTAGACTTGGAATGAGTCGACATTCTTACTTTGAGCTATTCCTGTCAACTTTTCGCTTCATACATGTTCATACTTGGATAATTCAATTATTCATCTTTCTATCAGGGATAACTATGGCATTAAATTTTAAAAATTTACAGCCGATAAGTGAAATAATGTTATGCATCACAGGTGTAATATTCATTTCGGCTTTATTTTTTTTAGATGAATTATTCAAAAGTTTTACTACAGGAATGTGGGAATTGGAACAGACATTCAAATATGATTTGCGACAACATATTATGATGAAATTATTGATTTTTGGCATTATTGATATGGTAATTGTTATTTTGCTTTCTCTTATGACTAAATCTATAGTATCTTTGCCTTTGTATCAGATATTAGTCTATGTACTTGTTCCATACAATATTGTTTGCATTATTTTATTTTCGCTTATAACTATATGGAGAAAGCAATTACATAATTATTTCCTATGGTGTATATCGGGAAGTATTTGTGTCGCAGTTATTTTAATTGCAAATATCTTTAAAATATATGAAATCCGAATGCTTTATTGGGGAATAGCATATTTCATTACAACGACAATATTAGGGATTATCTTATATTCTCAAACTAAAATAATCAAATGGGAGGTAGCTTCAGTATGGAATTAACTATTAATAATATAACAAAACAATATGGGAATGTAACTGTGCTTGATGATGTGTCGTATCGATTTACTCCTGGAATTTACGGAATATTAGGTGCTAATGGGGCGGGTAAAACAACTTTATTTCGTATTATTTGTGGACTGATGAGAGCAAATTGTGGAAATATACAATATGACCATAAAGATATTGCTCTGCAAGCAGAATATTATCGCTCGATTCTTGGATTCTTACCACAAGATTTTCGATACTATCCTGATTTTACAGGATTAAATTTTATGATGTATATCGCTTCATTGAAAGGCTTAAATGGGAAAATAGCAAAAAAGAGATGTTTAGATTTATTGATTCAGGTTGGCTTAGATGATGTGAAAAATAAAAAAATCAGAAAGTATTCTGGCGGAATGAAACAGAGACTAGGTATCGCTCAAGCAATGATCAATAATCCGGAAATTTTAATATTAGATGAACCTACGGTAGGGCTCGATCCCAAAGAGCGAGTTAAATTTAGAAAACTGATAAGTTCGTTTGCATCAGAAAAAATAGTATTATTGTCTACACATATTGTATCAGATATAGAATATATAGCAGATGAAATCATTATTCTAAAAAAAGGTAGAATTGAAAATACAGGCACAATAAGATATTTGTTGAAAGATATTAACAAGTGTGTATGGGAATGCCTGGTTCCAGAAAAAGAAGTAAATCGAATTGAGCAAGTATATACAGTAAGTAATCGTAAATATGGAGAAGACGGAGTTGTTCTTCGACTTATTTCAAGGGAAAAACCTTTTGCAAATGCGAAACAAGTTGATCCGGTTTTAGAAGATTTGTATTTGTTTTATTTTAGAGAGGGGGAATGAGAGTATGACATCGCTAATTAAGTTTGAACTTGGGAAAATATTGAGAAACCGAACTGTATTTGGTGGGATTGTTGTAGGATGCTTAGTCCTTCTGGGGATTTTTTTTGTTGGGTATCACTATTCACAGCTATCAATGAGTGAAGCGAGTAATAAGAAAAAGGGGTTTGAAAAGAGCCTCGATGTAATAATAGATGAAAAATATTCTGGAGAGTTTACAGATGAAAAAGTTAAAATGATTCTGTCTGATTCTATGAATAATTTCCAAGAGAATGAAAAGCAAAAAGTTGTTAATAAGCCTTTTTATCCATTTTATTGGGAAATGGGAGATACTTTTTTTTCAAAAGATGCCGAAAATGTTTATTCAGAAATGATTGAACAGGTTAATAAAGGCCAAAGATTAACAATAGAAGACGTGGATTTATATTCATTGGACGAGGTTGGATTTAAAAAATTTGATACTCCTTTGACATTAGGAAATTATGTTCCATGGACAGACTTATATCGAGTACTTGGATATATATATGCTCTTTTGTCCATAATTACAATATTGGTATCTTCCATAGTGTTTTCAGATGATAATTCTAAAAATATCAATCAGATTCTGTTAGTTACAAAATATGGAAGAAACAAAATGATATTTGCTAAATTGATTGCGACAAGTATTATTACAGTGAGTTTATTTATTATTTTTCAATTGGTCAACATAGGTGTTTTCTCTACAATGTATGATATGAGCGGATGGAATTCAGACATACAAACAAATTTGTCGTTGGGATTATTTGACTTCCCTTTGCAATATAACCATATTCAAATATACTTTTTAATTCTTGTCATGCAATTAGTTGGTATTGGATTTGTTGAGAGTGTAACATTGTTAATATCAGCTCTTATGCATTCATCTATGTCAGTATTAGCTGTTTCATTAGGGGTATATATATTACCATTATTGCTGGTGCAAATGATAAAAACAGGGGTAGGTAACAAAATTTTGTATTTGTTTCCAATAAATAATTTGAATGTACAAAATATATTAGGTATTCTATATTCAAAAGATGCTTTTTTCTTCCATTCCTTCTTCATTAATATAGGATTTATATTTATTTTTCAGCTCTTAATACGAGTAGGGATGCAACTATATTGCTTTATTTATATTAAACATTGGAAGTTTTAATGATTTTTTCAATGAAAATGCAATTGAAGAAAAAATATGATATCATGTGAGTAACAAATCGGAATTGACCGAATAAGTTAATCGTGCCATATGGCTTGATTATAAATACAAAGATAAAAACGCAATGTACATTAAAAATGTACTAGAGCTGGTAGGTAGCCCAGCCGTCCTATGCAAATAGGGTAAGTAACCTGCCCCTCCGGGTTGTCCATTCTTTGTTCAATTCATTTTAGGAGGGATTCTTATGGACAAAGCAAGTGGAAAACTGACGGTATATTTTGAAGAACCATTTTGGGTAGGCGTATTTGAACGTATTGAAGATGGTAAACTATCTGTGGCGAAGGTAACATTTGGTGCAGAACCAAAGGATTACGAAGTGCAGGAATATATTCAAAAATACTATTTTAGTTTGAAATTCAGTCCGGCTGTTGAAACTGTTGTTAAGGATATAAAAAGAAATCCAAAGCGTATGCAACGAGAAGCAAAAAAGCAGACGATGGAAACAGGCATCGGCACAAAATCGCAGCAGGCATTAAAATTACAACAGGAACAGAACAATCAGGAGCGTAAAGAGAGAAACCGCAAGAAAAAAGAGGCGGAAGAACAGCGAATGTTTGAGTTGAAACAGCAAAAGAAAAGAGAAAAGCATAAGGGGCATTAAAGTCCCTTGGGCTTTTGCACAATTCGGAATTTAGGAGTGATATAAATGATTAAAGATTTAATGTATATTGAACTAAAAACAGGATATTCTGATGATGGTCCAGCATGGATTGGATATGTGAGAACTTCAAAAACCAAGAAAACCATTTACTTTAATGACCATGCTTTTCAAAAATATAATGGTGGTTATTCTAACTATGTAGATATTGAAAACGGCGATGAATATTGGATTTCTGGCTTGAAAAAGAGAGAGAGCAATCGTCATTGGGCCGGTCATGGGAAAATTATGATTGACCGCAGAGCTGTTAATGAATATCTTACTCTGATTGGAGAGAAAGAATTACCCCTAAATTTATTTGAAATAATTGACATTGAAGACAGATTTCCAGTTGAAAGAGTAAATAAACTTTTGAACGACAAAGAATAAATTGAACTTTGTGGAGGGGAGCCCAATGAAAGAAAAAACTTATCATACTCGATGCGGAACGATTCACTATTGGGCAAGCGTGTCAAACCCGGATACAATTACGCTTGTTCTTCTACCGGGGTTGACGGCAGACCATAGATTGTTTGATAAGCAGATTCAGTATTTCGAGAACAGGTATAATGTTATCGTCTGGGATGCACCGGCACACGCTTCCTCATGGCCGTTTCGGTTTGATTTTGATTTGTTCGACAAGGCAAAATGGCTGGATGATATCTTAAACCAAGAAGGACTTACAAAGCCTGTTATTGTCGGGCAGTCTATGGGTGGATATGTGGGACAGGCTTATGCGCAGCTTTACCCAGACAAAATGACAGGCTTTGTCTCCATTGACTCTGCACCGCTGCAACGAAGCTATGTGACGGCAGTTGAGATCTGGCTTTTGAAACGGATGGAGCCGGTATATGCTCATTATCCGTGGAAATGGCTCCTGAAATCGGGGTCAGAAGGCGTTGCCAAGACTGACTATGGTAGAAGCCTCATGCGTGAAATGATGCTGACTTATGACGGAAACCAGAAACGCTATGCACAAATTGCTGGACATGGCTATCGTATTTTGGCAGCGGCCATGGAAAAGAATCTGCCGTATGAAATCAAGTGTCCCGCATTATTGATGTGTGGCACACAAGATCACGCTGGTTCGTGTATACGGTACAACAAAGCATGGCATCGCAATGCGAAAATTCCTTTGACGTGGATCGAAGGAGCAGGACACAATTCCAATACAGACAAACCCGAACAGGTGAATCGTTTGATAGAGGAATTTATTGCTGATATTTTATAACAGACAACTTCCTGTTTGGAGAATTGAAAAAAACGGAATTTACCTATTAAGACATATAAACTGTTGACAATAAAGCTCCTATATAGTATGTTTTTAATAAACTACTATATAGGAGCTTTTGTATGGAAATGAATGGCGGATTTCTTGTTACCAAAATAAAACAACTTGGAGATCGAATCTTTGAGAAGATTCTCAGCGAAAAGAATATTGATGCGTTTAACGGAGCCCAGGGGCGTATTCTTTATGTACTGTGGCAGGAAGATGGAATCTCAATCAGGTCACTCTCGATTAAATGTGGATTAGCGATAACTTCTCTTACTACGATGCTGGAAAGAATGGAAAATCAAGGGCTGCTAAGACGCGTTCAGTCTGAAACGGACAAAAGGAAAACACTTCTGTTTCTGACTGAAAAAGCACATGCCTTAAAGGACGAATACGATTCTGTATCTGATAAAATGGGCAGTATTTACTACAAAGGTTTTTCGGAGGAAGAAATTACCCAGTTTGAGGAATGCCTCGACCGTATCAGAAAGAATCTTGAGGAGTGGCAGAAATCATGAGTATTTGTATCAAAGATCAGATTCAAAACATGAATATCGTCATCGGATGTACAGTGGGGTGTGCATATTGCTATGCCCGCAATAATGTGAAACGCTGGCATATGATTGATGACTTTGCTGACCCTGAATTCTTTCCGGGTAAGCTCAAGATGATGGAAAAGAAACGTCCGCAGAACTTTCTTCTTACCGGCATGAGCGATCTTTCCGGCTGGAAGTCAGAATGGAGAGACGAGGTATTTGAAAAAATCCGTGAAAATCCACAGCATCAGTTCCTGTTCCTTACAAAGCGACCAGATCTGCTGGATTTTGATACAGATTTGGAAAACGCATGGTTTGGTGTTACGGTGACGAGAAAAGCAGAACTGTGGCGTATTGACGCACTACGGGAAAATGTCAGAGCAAAACACTATCATGTTACCTTCGAGCCGCTATTCGACAATCCAGGTTCAGTTGATCTTTCCGGGATCAACTGGATCGTTGTCGGCACCATGACTGGAGTTCAGAGCAGGAAGGTTCATACGGAGCCGGAGTGGGCATGGTCTTTGACAGATCAGGCGCATATGCTTGACATTCCGGTATTTATGAAGGAAGATCTTGTCCCTATCATAGGGAATGAAAATATGATTCAGGAAATGCCGGATGAATTCAATAAAGTGTTGGAGGTACAGAGATCATGGCAGAAGTAATAAATGGAATCCTCATTAATGAGACGGAAACAAAGAACATCATGACCAAGTCCAGTCTGCCTGTAGGCGGTTACTCGGTCAATCCATATGTAGGCTGTACACACGCCTGCAAGTATTGCTATGCTTCTTTTATGAAGCGCTTTACCGGACACAAGGAGGAATGGGGCACTTTCCTTGATGTGAAGCATTGGCCGGAAATTAAGAATCCGAAGAAATATGCCGGACAGCGGGTGGTCATCGGTTCTGTGACAGATGGCTACAATCCACAGGAGGAGCAATTCGGGAATACCAGAAAACTTCTGGAGCAGCTGATCGGCAGTGACGCAGATATTCTGATCTGCACAAAGTCGGATCTTGTGGTACGAGATATTGATCTGCTGAAGAAGCTTGGACGAGTAACCGTTTCATGGTCGATCAACACACTAGATGAAAATTTCAAGAACGATATGGACTCTGCTTCTAGCATTGAGCGCCGTATCGCTGCTATGAAGCAGGTATATGAAGCAGGTATCCGTACAGTCTGTTTCGTATCTCCGGTGTTTCCCGGTATCACGAATTTTGAAGCAATCTTTGAGCGGGTAAAGGATCAGTGCGATCTGTTCTGGCTCGAAAATCTCAATCTTCGAGGCGGTTTCAAAAAGACAATTATGGATTATATCGCCGGAAAATATCCTGATCTTGTACCACTTTACGACGAGATCTATAACAAGCATAACCGCAGCTACTTTGAAGCACTTGAAGTAAAAGCTGAGGAAATGGCTAAGAAGTATGATTGCCCATTTGTGGATAATGAAATGCCTTATGGCAGAGTCCCGCAGGGGCATCCGGTGATCGTAGATTATTTCTATCATGAGGAAATCCGAGGGACAGAGAATACAGGAAAAAGAAATCGTTAATCTAAACGAAAATTAAACTGATGATGGTGGAGAGATTTATTTATCGCCATTTGAAATCGAGAAGTTCTTGTTTGAAAAATAGAGAAATTGTAAAATTGAAGAAAAAAATGCACAGTTCTTAGCTTATCAGGAGCTGTGCATTTTTGTAAATAAATACTTTTAATTAGCCGATTACGGCGTCCTCTGCTGTAAAATGTTCCAGAGAATTTTCTTTTACCTGAATGCAGATATAAGTAATTCCGGAAATATCGGATGCAAAAAACTGACGCTTTGCAGCAGGTGCGATTTTTAGCCAGTCTCCAGTTGAAAGGCTGATTTCTTCTCCATCAATTATGGCTTTGCCGTTACCTGAAAGAATTCCATAGATTTCCTCATTTTCTTTATGAGAATGAACAAATGGGACATTTGCTCCTGCAGGTAGTTCGTTTAAACTGATTTCTGCACCTGTTAAAGACAACTTTTCATGCAGTTCAATTCGGTTTTCCTTTCCAATAGTTGTTTTTGTGTAATTTGTCATAATAATACCTCCATAGTTGATTTGTAGTTTCTGGTTGCTTGGTATTAGTATAGTGTGAGACACATACAAAAACAAGTACGCACCTTTTTGTAACTGTACACTCAAAATTGAATGTGTTACAATAGACTCGGAGGTGAGAATTATGCGAGCAAAAGAAGAATTACCGGAATGCCCAGTTGCAACAGCAGTATCGCTCATCGGAGGAAAATGGAAACTGCTGATTTTGCGTAACTTGAAAGAGCGTCCATGGAGATTCAATGAGCTACAACGAAGTATAGATGGTATTTCACAAAAGGTTTTGACGGATAGTTTAAGGCAAATGATGAGTGATGGACTGGCATATCGCCACGATTACCATGAACAGCCACCGAGAGTTGAATACGGATTAACGGAACTCGGAACAAAAATGCTTCCAATTGTTAATTCACTTGCTGACTTTGGTAACTACTATAAATCACTTATTGAACAGAATTAAGTACGTTAGTATTTGAAAAGCTCGAACAATCGGAAGTTAGAGAGGAGGAATTCTGTAATGAGATTTTTTGAAAATACCCGTAAGCCACAAGGCTTCGGCGGAAAATTGATGACGAAGATGATGAACAGCGGTCACGCCAAATTATCGCAATGGGGATTCTCAAATATCTCCGCGAAGTCTGATGCTGAAGTTTTGGACGTCGGCTGTGGCGGCGGAGCAAATATTGCGGTCTGGCTTGATAGATGTAGAAATGGCCACGTGACAGGAATGGATTATTCTGAGGTTAGTGTGGCAGAATCTCAAAAATTGAACGCCCTCGCCATTAAACAAGGGAAATGTAATGTAGTTCAAGGAGATGTATCTGCTATACCCTTTTCTGACGCGACTTTTGATTATGTTTCTGCCTTCGAAACAGTTTACTTTTGGCCAGGATTAGTAAAATGCTTTTCCGAGGTCAACCGTGTGCTGAAAAGCGAAGGCATATTCCTGATTTGTAATGAGAGTGACGGAACGAATACCGCAGATGAAAAATGGACAAAGATGATCAATGGTATGAAGATTTACACATCTAAACAACTTGTTGCCGCTTTGAAAGAAGCGGGTTTTACAGAGATTAAAACGTATTCAAATGCAAAAAATCATTGGATAAGTATTGTTGCAACGAAATAGCCAACTTCCAGCTTGAAGAAGAACTTGAAGAAGAAACAAAAATCATTCATGTCCTTTGTCATATAGTTTCTGTATATTTTTTGGAAGTTTATCAGGTAACATGGCATTTATCGTATCTTCATTACCATCTTTCATTGCTGTTTCATAATACCAGCACTTAAATTTTAAGAGGGAGAGAGTTTTTTGAAGTTCCTGGATTTCAGTTTCAACAGCTGATTTTCTGGCTTCAAATAATTCTTTCCTTTTTTCATAGCTGGCGCTGCCTTCAGATACCCAGATAAAAAATTGCTTTATATCTTTGATCTCAAGCCCAGATTTCTTCAGACATTCAATGATACGAAGCGCTTCCAACTCATTATCGCTGAAATAACGGATGTTTCCTTTACGTTCTAGATTAGGGAAAAAACCTTCCTTGTCATAATATCTTAAGGTAGAAACAGGAAGACTAAACATTGCAGAGACCTGACCGATTGTATACATAAAAAACCTTCTTTCAAAATATGCTTGACCTAAAGTTAACTTTAGGTTGCATGATATTTATATCATATACTATTGTTAGTATAATTACAAGAAATTTTGCATATGGAGGATGTTAAATATGTTAAAAACAGAAGAATTAAAGTTGGTATCTGAATGGGATAAAACTTTTCCACAGAGTGAAAAAGTAGACCATAAGAAAGTGACATTTGTAAATCGTTATGGAATCACACTTGCTGCAGATCTGTATAAGCCGAAAAATGTGTCAGGGAAATATCCTGCGATTGCCGTAAGCGGACCATTTGGTGCAGTCAAAGAACAGTGTTCTGGATTATATGCGCAGACGATGGCTGAAAAAGGATATTTAACGATTGCATTTGATCCTTCTTTTACGGGGGAAAGTGGAGGAAATCCAAGATTCATGGCCTCTCCGGATATTAATACAGAAGATTTCATGGCTGCTGTTGATTTTCTTTCTGTTCAGGAAGATGTGGATACGGATAAAATAGGAATCATTGGAATTTGCGGATGGGGTGGAATGGCTCTTAACGCAGCTGCATTGGATACAAGAATAAAAGCAACTGTTGCATCTACCATGTATGATATGACAAGGGCAAATGCAAATGGGTACTTTGATTCTGAGGACAGTGAAGAAGCACGTTATGCAAAGAAACAGTTACTGAATGCCCTCAGAACACAAGAATACCGTAAAGGCGAGTATTCCAGAGGCGGTGGTTGTGTGCCACTTCCGGTTCCGGAAGATGCCCCTTTCTTCGTAAAAGATTATAGTGAGTATTATAAAGGCAGATGTTATCATAAAAGGAGCCTGAATTCCAATGATGGCTGGAACAGTATTGGATGTATGTCATTTATGAATCAGCCAATATTAAAGTACAGTAATGAAATCAGAAGTGCAGTCCTTATTGTTCACGGAGAAAAAGCACACAGCTATTATTTTGGAAAAGATGCTTATGAAAATATGATCAAGGACAGCAAGTACACATCCAATAAAGAGCTGCTGACAATTCCAGGGGCTGTTCATACAGATCTTTACGATAATCTGGATGTAATCCCATTTGATAAAATCCAGAAATTTTTTAAAGAAAACGGGGTTGGTTAATCATGACATTTGAAGAATATTTGAGTAATATGAAGCCCGGATATACTGTAGATGGTGGAAGTGAAGACCATCTGATCATGCATGAGCTGTCTCAAAGGGCATTAAAAATAACGATGGAGCTGAATAACAAATATCATACAAAAGAAGAAATTGTACAGCTTATGTCAGAACTTACCGGGCAGAAAATAGATGAGAGTTTTGGAATGTTTCCTCCGTTTTATACGGATTGTGGGCGAAATATCCATATAGGTAATAATGTTTTTATTAATGCAGGATGTAAGTTTCAGGATCAGGGTGGTATTTATATAGAGGATGGAGTCCTGATTGGACATAATGCAGTACTGGCAACAATCAATCATATGGAAGATCCTGAGAAAAGAGCTGGTATGATATTTCAGCCGATTCATATTGAAAAAAATGTATGGATTGGAGCAAATGTAACGGTTCTTCCAGGGGTTACGATTGGTAAAGGTTCGATCATTGCAGCCGGAGCAGTTGTAACAAAAGATGTTCCGGCCAATATGATTGCGGCAGGAGTGCCTGCGAAAGTTATACGTAAGGTTAAAAAAGACGCTGAAAAAGGAGAAATTTAATTGTGGAAAAAAAGTATTGATCATATCTACAAGTTTTCGAGGAGGCAGCAATTCTGATGTACTCGCAAAGGAGTGTGCAAAGGGAGCAAAAGAAGCTGGGCATGTTTCTGTGTCATATACTCTTTCTGAGTGATTTTTCTTTCAGCCGGAGCAAGAAGATCTATCTGGTGAAGTCCTTCCTGTTGACACCGTTCCATGACTGTTTTCTTGAATGCGTTCATGAATTTATCGGTGGAACGATGCTTGTAACCGGCAGCTTCTTCATGTGGTTTATCCATATAGGGCTGCCTTTCTACTGCAGATTTTCTCACACTGTTTATTACGATATGGGTATGAATATTTCCAGATTCATTGTGGCCGTCAGTATGAGTAACCACCAGTGCCTGATATCCGGGAAACATCTGCTTTGCAAGTTCCAAACTGATTGCCTGTGCCTCCTCTCCGGTAAGTCCGTTTTCTGTAACATCGGTTGGATCGTAGCTGATAATGTAGTGGTGACTTTTGATATCTTCACGTTTCTTATTCTTGTGAAAATGAGCATTTGTTAGTTCACATTCCTTGTCAAAAGACATCGGATCACAGTTCAGCCCATCCATATAAAATTCTTTTCGAAGGATGCTTCTTCCAGATTCATCCAGAATCTTTTTTCCAGTTTTCTCATCGTGTTCAAGCAGAAGTTTTCTTAGATATTCAGATCGTGAGATTGAAAAACAAGTAGCTCCTTGATCCAGCAAATTGAGTTCGACATCTGTCAGTCGTACTGCAACAAAATGTCTGTGATTTAATTCTTTTTCTTTGTTTACTATTCTCATAATCCTCCTTCCTTTGCGATGAGGGAGTCCACGTATTTCAAAATCGGCTGTCTCTTCCGATATTAGAAATAGTGCTGTGAACACCTTTAGGTGGAACCAACAGACGAGTGAAACGTCTGTTATGAAGGGGGTATGGGGAGATCCCCATCAAGATAAAACCCATAGGTTGACGGGAGGCCAAATGGCAATACCGTTAAACATGGGTGGATCTTGCTCTTATTTGTTCTCCTCTATATAACGAAACGCTCAGAGGCTGTTTTACAGTGGGGGAAAAGAAAAAATATCAAAAATTGATGATTAATGGTGAGCTTGTGATAGAATGGAAAAAAGAGAAAAGCATAAAGGACGTAGTTGTGGAGAATATTTGTTATGATTAGAAAGTTGCTGAGCGAAGATATTGATAGAGTTGCTGACATATGGTTAAAGACAAATCTGAAAGCACATTATTTTATTTCCAATCAATACTGGAAAAGTAATTATGAATTAGTGAAAGAAATGATGTTACAATCCGAAGTCTATGTGTATGAAGATGATAAAATGATTCAAGGATTTGTAGGATTAAATGATGAATATATCGAAGGTATTTTTGTCTCTGATGAAATGCAGTCGTGCGGCATCGGTAAGCTTTTATTGGATTATATTAAGGATAAAAAAGTTAGATTACAATTAAATGTATACCAGAAGAATGCCAGAGCAATTTCTTTTTACCAAAGAGAAGGGTTCATTATTCAATGTGAAGGTTTGGATGAAGCTACTGGTGAAAAAGAATACACCATGCTATGGAAACAAAAATAGAAATCGGGATTTGGAGGAGATTCTTATTTATGAAAAAAGGAATAAATAAATCAATCTTATTTTATATTGCATCAGTTCTGTTTCTCGTAGCCTCAGCTATAGACTTTACGAGTGGAAATGAAAATTCTATGGCTATAGTATGGTTATGTCTTGGTTCTTCGTTTCTTTGCTTGGGTTCGATTCATAAGAAAAAGGAAAACAATACAGATGATAAATAATTTCCTGCTTGTATTGCTGGAAAATCGGGATTCATAGAGTCCTTTTGTGATTTGCAACTGCTGGTTGACAGATTTACAGTCTGAAATGGTGGAATGCAAACAGCAAAACTGTTATATTTAGCTCATAAAATCTGCAAAAGGAGGAAAAAATGATTTTAGCTGATAAGATTACAGAGGAAAGAAAAAAGAATGGATGGTCACAGGAAGAACTAGCCAATCAGTTGGGCGTATCCAGACAGGCAGTATCTAAGTGGGAAAGTGCAGGAGCTGTTCCAGATTTGCAAAGAATTTTACAGATGTCGGAGCTATTTGGTGTTAGTACAGATTACCTATTAAAAGATGAAATGCAAGCAGAAAATATCACCTATCACGAAAGTACTGAAAGCTATGCAGAACCGTTGAAAAAAGTAACTATGGAGAATGCAAATGAATTTCTTGACATGAAAAGAAATGGATCCAAAGTAGTAGCAAACGCAACAAGTATGTGTATCTTAAGTCCAATATTATTGATTGTTCTTGTGACAATGGCAGAAGATAGCGTATTTCATGTTTCGGAATCTCTGGCAACAGTATTTGGATGTGTTTTTTTGCTTGGAATGGTTGCGGCAGCCGTCTTTTTGTTTATTACATATGGAATGAGTGAATCACATATGGAACATTTTGAAAAAGAATGCTTTGAAACAGAGTATGGTGTATCTGGAATGGTACGAGAAAAAAAAGATTCCTATGAACCAATTTTTATCAGAGGAACAGCTGTTGGGGTAGTGCTTTGTATACTGGCAGTGATTCCGACAATTATTGCCGAATCTATGGAAGCGTCCGACTATTACTGTGGTCTTTCCGTTGGATTACTGCTATTCATACTTGCAATAGGAGTGAATCTGTTGGTTCGTGTTGGGATGGTAAAAAGCAGTTACGATACCCTTCTTCAGGAAGGCGAATATACAAAAGAAGAAAAACTGTTTAAGAAAAAGACTGACACGTTTTCTGGTGTATATTGGTGCTTGACTACAGCGATTTACCTTGCATGGAGCTTCTGGACGATGAGCTGGGATATTACATGGATTGTATGGCCGGTTGCAGGTGTTTTGTTTGCAGCATTGCTTGGTGTGGTGAAAATGGTGTTAAAGAATGGCAGTGAAACTCAGCACTATATTTAAGATGAAGTTAAGTTTTTTTCGCATATTATACGCATCCAGAAATTCCAGTTTGTATATATCTTTTAAAAGGTATATGATTAAGAAAAACGGCAGGAGGTATCTGAATGAAATCACATAAATATTGGTCTATCGGTGCACTGATTACAATGCTTGGAACTTTTTATACAGGTTATAAGGGATTAAAAGAAGGTCATAAGTACTTTGCAGCAAGTTCTTTGCTTTGCATGATTATGGCTATTTATACAGGACACAAGATGATTTCTGGTAAAAGTAGGAAGAAAAAAGAAGTTTCAGTAGAGAGTGTTGAAGATTAAAAAACAAAATATTTTAATAAATAACGCCGGTGCGGGATTTTTGATATCCAGTACTGGCGTTATTTATTCTACAGGGGCTTGGGGGGTGTAGCCACCAAATATACTATTCATTTTCTGTTTCGGCAAGTTTGTTAAGGATCCACTCCCGATTGATAACAATGTCCTTATCATTGCGGAGATCCTTGAAATCATTGTAGTGTGAAGAAGCAAATTCATACATATTGTCAATGTCAACTGCACCAGTGATCTCACCCTTATTAATGATTAGCAGCAACAATCGGTTACGGGTCTTTTCTGTGAAGTATCCGGATGATTGCTGGTTGAAAGGATCTTCGGAGGATGGAAGTGAAACGTATATGATCAAAAAGGGACGGTTGTCATTGAATTTAAGACCACCCTATTCCAAGGATAGGATCCATAAAGCGACAGAACGAATTATTGAAGAACAGAAAGAACAATCTGAGGATTCATAGAATGCGATTTAAGAGATGACCATGAGGAAAACTGAAAGCAACGGATATGATGAGATGGATAGGATTGAAGAATAACATTCGAGCCTGTGCCGATGAGATTGTATTGAATGATATTGTGTATTCCTAACGGATACCAACCGAAGAAGAACTGCTGTCAAACCGATGGCAGTTTTTCTGTTTCGGCAAGTATTCAAGAAGTCATTAAGTCGTGAGTATAATCGAAGTGGTAGAAAAGTTATCTCTTATATCGGTTGTAACTTTTTTATGACTCTATTGACAAGAAAACTTGGTATGTGTATAATTAAAATATGCAAAGAAAACTTGGCACGGAGGTGTTTTTATGAAAAAAGACGAAATATTAAATGCAAGCAGAAAAGAACATCGCAATAAGGACTTGGCTGAAATGGAAGTGGTATATCAAGCCGGAAGTCACGCAAGCAGAGTTGGTGCTTTAGTGTGTTGTTTGCTTTCGCTGTTATCTTCTGTGCTTGCTCATACTATGATTTACAGTCCGTGGGTTATATACTTCAGCATTATTGCAACACAATGGTTAGTTCGTTTTATCAAAATGAAGCGAAAGAGCGATTTGGTCTTGACAGTTCTGTTTTTTGTGCTTTCCATTTTGGCATTTGTTGGATTTGTTAGCCAGCTTTTAGAGGTGAGAATATGAAAGAACAATTACAACTGAAAAATCACTTAAAGGAAGTTCGCACAGAAGCAAATCTTTCTCAAGCTCAGCTTGCAGAAATGGTAGGGGTATCAAGAAATACCATTAGTTCTATTGAAACAGGACAGTTTAATCCAACTGCAAAATTGGCTTTAATTCTTTGTATTGCATTGGACAAAAAATTTGAGGAACTATTCTATTTTTAGGAGGTTATTATGGAAAATATTATAATGTTGATTTTGGGAGTGTTCATATCTGTTGTGGGAATTGTAAATATCAAAGGCAATATCAGCACAATTCACTCTTATAACAGGCGAAAAGTAAAGGAAGAAGATATACCAAAGTATGGAAAAACAGTCGGCACAGGAACGCTGATTATAGGAATATCTCTTGTATTAGGTTTTATTGTTTCGTTTTGGAGTGAAATAATTATAGATTATATCATTCTTCCAGCAGTTATTGTCGGATTAGGCTTTATATTGTATGGACAGTTCAAATACAATAAAGGAATTTTTTGAGAATCAGGGAGGTATAAAGATGGAATTGAACACAATATCAGGTCTGGCGATAGCGGGAGTTATCTGCTCCGTTGTCCTCTCGATGGGGGTACCGATTGCTTTGTTCATTGCAGGAAGGGTGAAGCTTAAGGCAAGGATTTCCTCGTTCTTTATCGGAGCAGGAACCTATCTGCTGTTTGCCATGCTGTTGGAGCAGCTGCTGCATGTTCTTGTCATTCAGTTCTGCGGACTGAACGCACAGAGCAGGCCATGGCTTTACTATGTGTACGCGGCTTTGGCTGCAGCGGTTTTTGAAGAGACCGGAAGACTGATTGCCATGAAGTTCTGGATGAAGAAATGGCTGGATTTTCCAAATGCACTGATGTATGGAATCGGGCATGGCGGTGTGGAGGCCATTCTGCTCGGAGGACTCTCCGGAATCAGCAATCTTGTGTCCATGCTGATGATCAACAGCGGAGCCATGCAGAATACGCTGGAGGCACTTCCTGCTGAGTCTGCAAACCAGACCGTGTCACAGCTGTCGGCCCTATGGACAACACCGGCACCACTCTTTTTTGTAAGCGGAATCGAAAGAATCAGTGCCATCATTCTGCATATCGGGTTGTCACTGCTGATCTACCGGGCGGTAAAGGAAGGCAAATGCAGAACAGCGGCTTTTACAGCGGTTCTTGCATATGGGATTCATTTTATCGTGGACTTCTTTGCCGTGGCAGGCCCGGCGCTTCTTCCCATCTATGTGATTGAAATTGGTGTCTTTGTGATGGCAGCCGGAACTCTTGTTATGGCGCTGAAGATGGGAAGGATGGAAGAACTGTGAATTCCAGTTTTCTGCTATCATAAAACAGAATATATCTGACAGAACGCACCGTAGAAATACGGTGTTTTTTGTTACCCAATAGGAATACTTTCAGAAAGTGCCAAAGGTTGGAAAAAAGAGAAAAGCATAAAGGATGTAGTTGTGGAGAAAATTTGTTATGATTAGAAAGTTGCTGAACGGAGATATCGATAGAGTTGCTGACATATGGTTAAAGACAAATCTGAAAGCACATTATTTTATTTCCAATCAATACTGGAAAAGTAATTATGAATTAGTAAAAGAAATGATGTCACAATACGAAGTTTATGTGTTTGAAGCAGATAAAATGATACAAGGATTTGTAGGACTAAATGATAAATATATAGAAGGTATTTTGTCTCCGATGAAATGCAGTCATGTGGCATAGGTAAGCTTTTATTAGATTATGTTAAGGATAAAAAAGTTAGCTTACGATTAAATGTATACCAGAAGAATGCCAGAGCAATTTCTTTTTACTAAAGAGAAGGGTTCATTGCAGAGAAAAAAGGCTGTAAAAACAGGAACAGCCAGCCCGAAAGAATTTACGGACTGGCTGTATCAGCAGAGTAATGTAATTGTTGAGCTGACCGAGATATGAAAAACTTTCTATCGTCAATTTCGCATTATTGCAATAACAGATTGCTTCTTCCATGAATGAATAAGCAATATTGTCATCAAACTTTCAAGCATAAACATAGCAACAGCAAAAAGAGTAAAAGCAACAACCGGAAATACAAATCCCGTAGACATGCCTGCATTTTTCAAAAATATACCGATTGCATATCCGCCGGGGATTCCAACAACAGCAGTTATAAGCAATGCAATCAAAGTAGTAAAAAGACCTTCCATCATAAATGCTTGCTCCAACTGCTTATTTGTCATACCAATAGATTTTAGTGTGCCCATTTCCTGTTTCTGTGATAAAAGATTTGTCACAGTAAGATTGATTTGATTGATGACCGCAAATATCCACAAGATGGCTGCAATCGCATAAGCTAATGTAAAACCTGCACGATTGTCTGATTGGTGTTCTACAATAAAATCTTGAAGGGTTTGTAAGCGAACATCCCTATTGTCAGAAACGAGTAATTTGAGTTCTTGCTCGATTATCTCCTGATATTCAGCTTCTGCTTGTATTTCGATTGCGTATGTACAGTCATAACCTGCAAGTTCTTTGAGCATATTTTCCGGCATTCTGAAAATATAGCCACCCATTCCATCATTGCTGGAAGTGATTGCACCAATTTTGAATGCTTTTGTTATTGTTTTACCACTATGATTTTTGAAATTAAAGGTCACAGTATCCCCAATTTGAGGTTTCCAATGGTAAACATCATAAATACGTTCGGGATCACTTACAACTAATTCTGTATCATCAGTAATATTTCCAGACAAAACCGCTGCATTTAGCGACGCCAAATCCTTTTCATTATAGCCGAGCATCAAGGTGCTATCTGAAATATCATTGTCTGTTGAGAAATCAACTGGTACGGTAGCATAAGTAAATATATTGCTAACTCCCTCTATATCTCCAACACGCTTTACATAATCAGAAAAATATTCTTTCTGCAAGAGAGCATCCAAATTTTCACTTTCGTTTTCTAAATCAATGCTGATTTTGAAATCTCCGTACTTCATATCCCAATAACGAGCCATACTCTCGGCATTAAAAGAACTCTGATAACTTGCTGCAAGGAAAAATATAACTCCGCACAGTCCCAATGATAAAATGGTCAATAGAGATTTTTTTCTGTTTCTGGAAAAGCTGATTTTCGCTAAATATACAGGCGTAATACGATGTCTTTTGTGAGTGCGGTAATTTACAATTCCCACTGGATTTTTCAGGGCGGAAATTGGAGAAGTATTCGCTGCAATTTTTGCTGGTTTACGAACACTAATATAAACAAGCAGTATTCCAAAAAGGCATGCGCCACATAGAGAAACAATAAATGCAAATATTGACCAGCCTTTTGATTGCAGACAATAGCTGATGATCGTTCCCATGATACTACCAATTAAAATCCCCGGAACTGCAAGCATATAACCCTGTTTAAGAACTATTTTATAAATTTGCTTTTTACTTGCCCCTATTGTCCGAAGCTGTCCGAACTCAGCAACTTTTTGTCCAACCGAAATATAGAAAATGCTGTAAATTACAAGTGCGGCAGCTAAAAACAAAATGGCAGCAACTACACCATATACCGCATAATTACTGAAGGACAAAGTTGTATTTACATAATCATAGTAACTGCTGACTGTCCAATTATTCAGTCCAGTCTCCTCTGAAATTTGAGATAATATTTCTGTTGCTTCGTCTTTTGTAAGGGTATCTGCATTTTCAAGCCAAACATATCCAGTAAGCAGGTTATTTCCACGTAATTCCCGGCATTTTTCAAGTGAAACAAAAACAGGATAAGCGGTAGAAGTTTTATCATGATAAATACCAACAATAGTATAATTCTTCAAAGTACCATCCAGATTCAACTGAACTATGGCGTTGATTTCCGGAGACTTATTTTCACTGGCAAAAAAGGCATCTGTAACAGCAATTTCACTTGCTTTCTCTGGATATTTTCCGTCAAAGGCAGGAATCAAACTAAGCATGTCATCATCATAATAAATCAGAGACAGTTCTTTAGAATTTTCTTTCACTGTTTTGATATTACAGGAAAGTCCTACACTTTTTACTTCTTCGTTTGCTAACAACTTTTCTTTACTGTCCTGCGTAATGTCAAAGAAAATCCCTTGATGTAATCCTTCGATTTCTTTCTGATTTTGATAAATGATATTTTGCACTGTGAGCAACGACATCATTATCATAGCAACGGCTACAATAATTGCCGAAAGGCAAAATAAGTTTTTCTTCTTATCAAAACGCACACTTTTTCGTGCTAATTTTTTAATTACTGCACTGGTATCATTTTCAAAAGGATAATTCATAATTCCCACCTCCTTTAGCCAACAATTTTACCATCTTCAATCCGTACAATGCGGTCTGCGAGTTGAGCGATCTCGTTGTTGTGAGTAATCATTACAATGGTCTGATTAAATTCTCCGCTGGTACGCTTCAAAAGCCCTAACACATCTGCACTGGTCTTGCTATCAAGATTTCCGGTCGGTTCATCAGCAAGGATAATCGCAGGCTTCGTAATTAAAGCTCGTGCAATCGCTACACGTTGCTGTTGACCGCCTGAAAGATTGTTCGGCATATTTTCCAGTTTATCTTCTAAAGCCAACATATACACAACTTCGTCCATAAATTTCTGGTCTACTGTATCGCCATCCAGTTCCACAGGCAGGACGATATTTTCATATACATTCAAAATCGGAACCAGATTATAATTTTGGAAGATAAATCCGATGTTACGACGGCGGAAAATTGTCAATTCATCATCATTCTTTTTTGCGAGTTCTTCTCCCCGTACAATCACGCTGCCGGAAGTGGGGGTATCAAGTCCTCCCATCATGTGAAGCAATGTAGACTTACCGCTGCCGGAAGTTCCAACTACGGCAACAAATTCTCCCTGTTCCACAGTAAAATTTACACCATTAAGGGCACGAGTAATATTTGGTTCTGTGCCGTAATACTTCTTTAAGTCGATTGTTTGTAAAATGCTCATATTCAAATGCTCCTTTCAAGGCTTTCTATCTGTTGATAAAGCCATTGTAAACCACAAATGTTACACAAATGTCCGAGATAGAAAAAATTTTTATCGAAAATCAGGGTGAAATGTTACAACGCTCGGACATTTCAAAAAAAGTGGTTATATCTTACCTTACAGGAAGCATAATAGAAAATTCTGAGCCTTGCCCCAGCTCTGAAACGACCTTGATATATCCCCCTTGCCTTGTTACAATCTCACGAGCCAAATACAAACCTATTCCTACACCCTGTTGATCGTGTACTTCTTCCTCACGATAGAAGCGCCGGAAGATGGCAGCCTGATTGCTTTCTGAAATGCCCTTGCCGGTGTCGGTCACTTTGACCTCTACGTACATTTCCCACTGAACCACTGATACAGAAATCTTTCCACCTGACGGAGTGTATTTTACTGCATTGTCCAGCAAATTGAAAAGGGCTTCGCTTGTCCACTTGCTATCATGGGAGATTATCAAATTTTCCGGGCAATCCACGGATACAGCAATTTCTTTTTTCTCTGCGGCATATACTATACTGCTCATGGCTTGTGCAAGCGTATGGAATAAGCTGCTGTCTTTCTTTTCTAATCGTATCGCTCCGGTTTCCAACCGGGATGTTTTAACCAGTGCTTGGAACAGAAAATCTAGTTTATCAGTCTGACTGCGTATGCCTTGTAAAAAGTCCATCCGTTCTTCTTCTGAAACAGGTTTTGTTAAAAGTGTGTCCGTTACCATTTGCAAATTGCTGACAGGCGTTTTTACTTGATGCGAAATATCAGAAATCAGCATTTGAAGCTCCTGTCGTTCCATGTCTATCTTGTGTCGGTTTTTCTGCATAATCTCATACAACCGGATTAAGCGGTGGTTGATACGGGCAAAAAGAGTTTCACTATCATTTGACTTTTGTAATTCCTCGTTTCCATCAATCATGTTGTCCAGCGTCCGGCACAAATTAGAAGTAAGATGAGAAAGGCGTTTTCCAAAAAACAGCACCAATAGCCAAATCCAGAAAAATGCACAGAGTGTCAATGTTCCACCCGCTATGAAAATTCGTGTATCCTGCATTATACCGCCGAAAATACCAGTAATTACCAGCATAGAGAAAACCATGCCAGCACTAATCAGTCTACAAATTTTCTTAGCAGAAAGGTTATTCAGTTTCATTTCTTTTCGCCTCCTGTCCATTGATAACCCATACCGTAAACCGTTTTGATATATGTGTCGCCATCCGCTTCAATCTTACTGCGAATGCGGCTGATAGAAGTAGTAAGGGTATGTTCATCTACATATTTTTCATCAATGTCCCACAGCCTTTCCAAAAGTTGTTGGCGGGTAAGTACCTGCTTCGGATTTTTAAGAAATAGGTTCAGCATTTTATATTCCATCGCAGAAAGCGCTAATGGTTTCCCGTTCAAACTTGCAAATTGTTCCGAAAAATCCAGAAACAGGCTACCATCCTCGTAAATATCCTTAGCTGGTTTGTGATGTTCCAACATAGCGAACATGGCTTTGATCTTTCGCTGCAAAGCACTAATTGAAAAAGGTTTCGTGATATAATCCACTGCACCAGCTTCATATCCTCGTATCTGATCGCTTTCCTGATCGTTGGCAGTTAGAAATATAACTACTGTATCAGGATGCTCTGGCTTGATAAGACGGCATAGGTCATAACCATTTCCGTCTGGTAAATTTATATCCAGCAATACCAAATCAAAAATGTTTGTTTTTAATGATTCAGCGGCTGTCCTTGCATTCAGAACAGAAGTTATTGTGTAACCGTCCAATTCCAAATTATAAGTAAGCGTTTTATTCAAAAGATTATCGTCTTCGACAATTAAAATCTGCTTCATATTGTCACTTCCTTTTCTTTTTGCAGATAGTATAACAGGCAAATGTCCGAGAATTGTTACAAGGACAAATATATTTTTCATTTTACAGCTTTTTTCTGTGTACTGCAATTTTATAAAAGAAAGGACAGCAGTGTCAAATTGCTGTCCTTAACGAACATATTTAATGAAATATCGGAACCATCTTCTTTTTGTTGTCTACCTATAATAATGATTGGAGTAATCGATTATAGACACTGCAATCAAAAAAATCTGAAAATATATTTATCAACATTACATAAAAATGTGTAGATGCACATAAAATGGGAATACATATTGAAATTCAGGTCGTTCTGTGATAGAATCTCATTACTAAAAAGTGTGTAGGTGCACGGAAATGGGGAGTGTAACGATGGAGATTAAAAGAGACGCTTACCTACAGCAGCTGATCGAGCGAAAAGATAATGGAATGATAAAGGTGATTACCGGCATTCGTAGATGTGGCAAATCCTTTTTGCTGTTTACCATCTTTAATAGATACTTACTGGAGAACGGCGTTGATGTTGATCATATTATTGAAATTGCATTGGATGGTATTGAGAACGAGGAATTAAGAGATCCCAAGGTATGCTTCAAGTACATCAAGGATGCCATGAAAGACGACGGGAAGTATTATCTCCTTTTGGATGAAGTGCAGTTCATGCCACGATTTGAGGAAGTGCTGAACAGCCTGCTCCGCATGAGCAATATTGATGTGTATGTCACCGGAAGTAATTCCAAGTTCCTGTCCAGCGACATTGTGACCGAATTCCGTGGCAGAGGTGATGAGATTAGAATCTACCCTCTCTCCTTTGCAGAGTTTTATTCTGTCTATGACGGCGATTATGATGATGCCTGGGATGACTACATGATCTACGGAGGATTGCCGCAGATCGTAAGTTTCCAGAGCGAACGACAGAAAGCGGACTATCTGAAGAACATCTTTGCAAATGTCTATCTGAAGGATGTTATTGAAAGAAATAAGATTCAGAACGTGGATGAGATTGGGATTCTGGTTGATGTGCTTGCATCTGCAATCGGCGCACCGACCAACCCTTCAAAGATTGCCAATACCTTTGCCAGTGAGCGCCAGATGACTTATGCTAATAAAACCATCTCCAAGCATATCGACCATTTGACAGATGCCTTTTTGATTTCCAAGGCAAGCCGATACGATATTAAGGGCAGAAAGTATATCGGTGCAAATCTGAAATACTACTTTACTGATCTGGGACTGAGAAATGCACGTCTGAATTTCAGACAGCAGGAGCCTACTCATATCATGGAGAACATTGTTTATAACGAGCTGCTGATCCGTGGCTACAATGTTGATGTGGGTGTCGTGGATATCTTCGATAAGGATAAAGAGGGCAAACGTGTTCGCAAGCAGTTGGAGGTTGACTTTGTGGTGAATCAAGGAAACCAGAGATACTATATCCAGGTTGCATATGACATGACTTCGGAAGAAAAACAGACGCAGGAGTTCAATTCTCTGCGTAATATCCCGGACTCTTTCAAGAAGATCGTCATTGTAAATGGCAGCAAAAAGCCTTGGAGAAATGATGAAGGTTTTGTCATCATGGGAATGAAGTATTTCTTGCTGAATGCGAATAGTCTGGAATTTTAAGTCGATTTGAGTTGTTGCTGTGGTGTTGTTCTATTTCAAAAAAGAGTGGGATTGTGTAGATATCTCTCCTGAGGCAATTGAAGAAAATCGTGCATATGTCTTCATCAATAAAGAATCACAGCGTATAAGAAAAGAATCTTTGAACGCACTGGATGGAAAAGATGTGTTGTTGGTATTCCCGACAAATCATAAGAAGAATTCTACGGTACGTATTTTGAAAACACCGAAGACAGAAAGCAGTGTACGTAAAATTTTCTTACCGAAAAATGTTGCTAATATGCTGGTAGACTGGAAAGCTGAACAGGATGAAATGAAAGAAGTCCTTGGTGACGAATATATGGACTACAACCTGGTTATGGCAAGTACCTTTGGTCTGTCTCTTGGTGATGGAGCAATCCGTGGTCCTTTAAAGAAATTGATCGAGGATTATAATCGCCCACCGGTTGTATTTCACAGTTTCCGTCATAGCAGTGTTACTTATAAGCTGAAATTGAATGGTGGAGACATCAAGGCGGTACAGGGTGATTCCGGCCATGCTCAGGTCAATATGGTTACGGATGTGTACTCTCATATTCTGGATGATGACCGAAGGAAAAATGCAGAGCTTTTTGAAGAAGCATTTTATGAGAAGAAGAATCTGAATCCACAGATGCATGTACAGCAGGAAAATAATAATGCACCTGTTGCTGATGAAGTCGATCCGGAACTTCTGGCAAAAGTATTGGCTAATCCGGAGATGCGAGCGTTGCTCAATTCACTGGCGAAGACGATGAAGTAATGAAAAATAGTGAAAAAATAGTGTAATTTTAGTGGAAATAAGAAACCCCTTCACAAGCGCTTTGAATCAATTCTAATAATAAAGATAGACTGACGAAGATATATTACAATAAAGATATTTTTTATATCAAGAATGTAAAAGAAAGTTAGGGAAGTACTTGTAAATGCATTAATTCATAGAGATTATCAAATTGTTGGTACAGAGGTGCATGTAGATATTTATGATGATCGTTTAGAAATAACATCTCCTGGTGGTATGCTAAATGGCAGTAGGATTCAGGATCTGGACTTAAAAAGAGTACCATCCATGAGGAGAAATGAAATAATATCTGATATATTTGGTAGATTACATTACATGGACCGAAGAGGAAGTGGTATTGGACGAATAATTAATTCGTATACAGATTTTACCGAAAAACCTGTCTTTTATTCAAATGAGTTTTATCTTCAAGTTGTATTACCTAATCGAAGTGTAGCAGATCCGGCTCAGCTAAATTTAGATTTATATTCTGAAAGTCAATTTAATGATGAGAAAACTCAATTCAGTAATGAGAAAACTCAACTGACAAATAGAAAACTCAACTCAGATAAAGATTGGGAATTGATTTACTTCAAAGAAAAATTAATTGAACAAATTGATAATGCGTTTCGAAACAAAACTATTAATCAGATAGAGCAACTATTTAACAGATATAGATATGATTATTCATTTAATAGAAGAAATATTGCAGAAATGTTTTGTATATCTGAAAATGGAGCCTCTGGATTTATAAAAAATGTTTAGAAAAAAACATTATTAAAAAAGAAAAAATAGATTCCTATAGATTTGTCAATAAACAAAATGAATAAAAAAGTAGCCAGTCAAAAACGCATGGACAAACCGTCTCGTATGCGGCATATTAATTGTAGACAAGAAAATATCTTGTACTTACGATAGGAAGTTTAATTGAATACTGTTTACCATGATCGAACGTACGAAGCATGGTGGTCATATAATAGATGTCGATGGGTAATATCAAGGCATTCCCCGATTATTAGCTGGAGCAAACAATCAGCTAACTTTCAGAGCTTTACAGAGCTTGACAGAGGGGGTATTCAGAATAACTCAAATTGAATCGGAAACAGTTTTATATAGTGTCCCGCTTGGGTTTACCTTACCTCAGATTGACAGAGAGTGTTTTACAGTGGGGAAAAGAAAAAATATCAAAAAATGATGATTAATGGTGAGCTTGTGATAGAATGGAAAAAAGAGAAATCGGAATTTGTTAAGTTGGTAGTAAATTTTTACAATAATGAAGGTAAAGGAGAGCATTTTATGAGTACAAGAAAGACGATAGGAGGGGCTTTGGGAGCCATCATTGTATTGATAGTAGCTCAAATATTAGCTCAGTTAGTGGCAAGTTTGTTTGTTTTGATTAAAATTCCAGAAGGTATATGCAATATTATAGCAGGAATTATATATGTTGGATTAGCCTTTGTTTTAAGTGAATTATTTTCAAAAAGACTACTTAAAATAAAAATGGAAAATTTGGGAATGCCAAAATTTTCAATTAAAGCTAAATGGATTATTGTAGGTGTATTATTACCTGTGACAGTAAAAGCAGTTTATCTTTTTTTCTTTTCTGGAAAGTACGTTTCTTCTGGAATGAATAGTAATCAGATTTTTTCAACACTGAGTGCTGGTATTGTTTTTACAGGCATAGCCGCTGGTTTTGTTGAAGAAATGGTTTTTCGTGGAGTTATTCTAAATCTGTTAAAAGAGAAATGGAATATTAAAGTAGCTGTATTAATTCCATCAGTTTTATTTGGATTAGTACATATTATAGGAATGGATTTTTCCATTATAAGTAGCCTGTTGGTTCTTATTGCAGGAACAATGGTGGGAATAATGTTCTCAATGGTTGCTATTGAAAGTGGTTCTGTTTGGAACAGCGGAATTGTCCATTCACTTTGGAATATTTTAATTATTGGCGGCGGTTTATCAATAAGCGAAAAGGCAGATGAATATTCGGTTATGACATATGTACTTGATTCAAAAGTCTTTGTTTTCACTGGTGGAGAATTTGGAATTGAATCATCAATTATTGCACTATTAGGTTATATTATAGTTACTTTAGCAGCAATATGTATGATTAAGAAAAAAGCAAAAGTGCAATAAGTATCAAAAAACAATTCTACGGTACGCATTCTGAAAATACCGAAGACAGAAAGCAGTGTGCGTAAGATATTCTTGCCGAAGAGTGTCGCTAATATGCTGGTAGACTGGAAGGCTGGCAAATACACGAAATATTGCCCTTGAAAAAACGGAATTGCTGCGCCGCCCAATCTACTTCATCTAAGCTGACGGCTCATCTCATACCACTGCTCCCCGCCCCAGGAGGATGCGGCAATGCCGTCATTTTGAAATCCCATCTTCTCATACATCATAACCTTCGATTTCAGACAGGTCAGAATCAACTTCTTCCTGCCTTTCTTCCTTTCCCTCTGCGCATATAGGGACATAATCTCCTTTGCCAGTCCCTGTCCACGGTATTCAGGCAGAACGTCAAGCCCCAAAAGCATAACATTATCTCCCTTAGGATTATACAGACCGGCATCTGTAAAGAACTCATCTCTGAAAAGTTCTTCCTCTGTGGATAAGCCATTCAAGAATCCTGCTATCTTTCCTGTCTCCCTGTCAACTGCCACCAGAAATAACTCCGGCACCTTTGTTACTCTCTCCCGCATCATAGTCTCAGAACATGCTTCATTAGGTGGAAAACAAATCTGCTCAATCTGCACAGCCTGATCTACCTCCTCCGGGAGAATATTCCTGAATTCAAATTTTTTATTCATTGTATCCATTTATTCCTCGCTTTTTTCTAACTCATGTCTATTTATTATAGCGCATTTCCCGTAAAACTACTATAATATCTTTATATCAAATTACAAAGGAGTGTCTTATGCCAAATATTATAGAAATTACGGATTTTCTTGCACCGGAACTGGATCCTTATGCAAGGCTTACGGAGCATCAGCTTCTAAACAGAGATGAACCAGAAAAAGGACTCTTCATTGCTGAGAGTCCAAAAGTAATCGAACGTGCCCTGAACAGTGGCTGTATTCCCGTCTCCCTTTTACTAGAACGCAGACACATCACCGGAGAGGCTAAATATATTATTGAGCGCTGTGGTGATATCCCTGTATACACCGCTGATTTTGCACTTCTGACAAAACTTACCGGATTTAAACTGACCCGGGGAGCACTCTGCCTGATGCACCGCCCGCACCTTCTTTCGGCAGAATCTGTCTGCGCCGGAGCGCATCGTATTGTCATTCTAGAAAATGTGATGAACCCCACCAATATCGGTGCTATCTTCCGCTCTGCAGCAGCACTGAATATGGATGCGGTTCTTCTCACAGCGGGATGTTCAGACCCTCTCTATCGTCGTGCCATCCGTGTCAGCATGGGTTGCGTATTTCAGATTCCGTGGACATTTCTGGAAAAAGAAGAAGCCTGCTGGCCTGAGCCTGTGATCACGTCTCTTAAAACCGCCGGGTTCAAAACCGCAGCCCTTGCGTTAAACGACGACTCTGTAAGCATTGATCACCCTGATCTTATATCCGAAGAAAAACTTGCCATTATTCTTGGAACCGAAGGCGATGGTCTTGCTGCCAGTACGATCGCTAACTGTGATTATACTGTAAAAATACCCATGGCTCACGGCGTAGATTCATTGAATGTCGCAGCTGCCAGCGCAGTTGCGTTTTGGCAACTTGGAAAGCACTGAGCTAGACAGATTCTCTCTCAATCTGAACTGAGGCAATGGCGCCGTCTGCCACTGTCGTCACCACCTGCCTCAGACTCTTAATGCGATCTACAATTATTACAACTAATAGTCCGTTTTCAAAATGGGCAGATATTTTCCGGGAGCAGGCACAGCAGAGTTTGCAAGTAAGACTATTGATATATATTTATATGAGCAGAAGATAAATCGAAAGTCGTGGAGGTGATTTTATCATGATTTTGTGCTTTTCAGGAACCGGCAACAGCCGTTATATAGCGAAAAAAATTGCAGTTGAATTGCAGGACGAGATTGTAGATGTGAATGTGAAAATCAAGGCAGTAGATTATTCGCCAATAAAAACAGGTGAGAATGTAGTCGTTGTAACTCCGACTTATGCGTGGCGTATTCCCCGAATTGTGTCGGATTGGCTTTCCAAAACGAAATTGCTTTCTGCAAAACGTATTTGGTTTGTTATGAACTGCGGCAGTGAAATTGGCAATGCGTCAAAATATAATCGTAGTCTTGCTGAGCAAAAGCACTTATGTTATATGGGTACATCTCAAATTCTTATGCCGGAAAACTATATTGCCATGTTCGATGCACCCCAAGCAGAGGAAGCAAGAAAAATTGTAAAAAATGCTGAGCCTACTATTGTGGATACCATTGCCTGTATTAAGACAGAACAACCTTTCCCTGCACCACGAAACAATCTCTACGACCGTTTTATGAGTGGTCCGGTAAATCCGATTTTTTATCAGTTCTTCGTGAAAGCTACTGCATTTCAGACAGATGATACTTGTATCGGATGCGGTCAATGTGTTAAAAACTGCCCAAAGAATAACATTGCACTTGAAAACGGAAAGCCGATATGGGGGAATCAATGTACTCACTGTATGGCATGTATTTGTTATTGCCCCACAGAAGCAATAGAGTATGGCAAAAAGAGCATAGGAAAACCGCGTTATCATTTTGAGCAGTTAAAGATAAAATGATCACGATCAATAAAGCAATTAAAAACGCCGATACAGGATTTTTATAATCCTATACCGGCGTTTGTTGGTTACAAGAGAATGTGTTTTACGCTTACTTTCCAAATGTATTGCTGGATTTAGAGATGTTGGAACAAATGAAGGGAAAGTAAAAAAGAATGGGAAGAAATTTTGTTTTGTAGGAAAGACTCACTATAGGAATTGCATTTATGTTATACTTGAGTTGATATTGCGTGAGAGTATTTGATTGATGTTGTAAAATTAATCTTGAGTCGATGAGAAAGATTTCCACTCAAGATAAATAAGAATAATAAATGGAATACAGGAGAAAGTAAATGGTAAAACAAATTGTAAGAGATGTTTTCTTCTTAGGTCAGCCATCTGAACCTGCCACGAAAGCAGATATCCAGGTTGGGAAAGACCTGCAGGATACGCTGCAGGCGAACCGGGAGCGGTGCGTGGGTATGGCGGCGAACATGATTGGTGTAAAGAAGAATATCATCATTGTAAATATGGGATTCATAGATGTTGTGATGTTCAATCCGGTGATTGTTTCAAAACGTGACATGTATGAGACAGAAGAAGGCTGCCTATCCCTGGACGGTGTTCGCAAGACAACCAGATATCAGGAAATTGAAGTGGAATATTATGACTTCAACTGGAAAAAACAGCGTCAGAAGTTGTCCGGATGGACGGCACAGATTTGTCAGCATGAAATTGATCATTTGTCTGGGAAGATTATATAACCGAATGCGGATTGTGAGGTGGCCGGCATGTTAAAAAATGTACTGATTGTAGTAGATGATATAGAAAAATCCATAGAGTTTTATAGGGATTTATTTGGTCTGCAAGTGATCCTTCAGAACGAAGGGAATGTGATATTATCGGAGGGGCTTGTTTTGCAGGATGCCGATTTATGGGGAAAGACGTTGGATGAGATTTCTACTCCATTCAATAACAGGATGGAACTGTATTTTGAGGAATTTGATATAGATGGATTGCTTGCAAAATATGAATCCGGTAAGTATTTCGTCCGATATGCTACTGAACTAGCAGAAATTTCAGGTGGGCAGAAACTTGTAAGGCTGTATGATCCGAGCGGTAATCTCATCGAGGTTCGTACACCATTTATGTGTAATTAAAGGAGAAGATATGCAGCTTTTTGGTCAGGATAAATAAGAATTAGAAACGAAACATAGGAGAATCGGGAGGTGTAGAATGATGGAAAAGAAAAGGACCTATATTGCAATCGATCTTAAGTCATTCTACGCATCTGTGGAATGTAAAGAACGAAAAAGGGATCCTTTGACGACTAATCTTGTGGTTGCGGATAAAAGCAGAACAGAAAAAACGATCTGTCTTGCGGTATCGCCAGCTTTAAAGTGTTATGGGATACCCGGAAGGGCTCGTTTATTTGAGGTTGTCCAAAAAGTAAAAGAAGCCAACAGCACCCGCAGGTGGAAAGCGCCGAACAGAACTTTTATCGGAGCTTCTGATGACAGCAGAGAATTAGATAGCAATCCGGCACTGGAGATTGATTATATTGTTGCTCCACCCCGAATGGCTCTCTATCTGGAATACAGCACCAGAATTTACAGCATTTATCTGAAATACATTGCGCCGGAAGATATTTTCCCTTATTCGATCGACGAAGTATTTATGGATGTAACGGATTATCTGCATACCTATCAAATGACAGCAAGAGAACTTGCCATGACCATGATACAGGATGTGCTGAAGACGACAGGTATAACGGCAACTGCAGGAATTGGAACGAATATGTATCTGTGCAAGATTGCGATGGATATTGTGGCGAAGCATATTAAAGCAGATAAAGATGGTGTACGAATTGCGGAACTGGATGAAATGTCATACCGAAGGAAACTTTGGGGTCACAGACCGCTTACTGATTTCTGGAGAGTAGGAAAAGGATACGCAAAGAAGCTGGAAGAATACGGGCTTTATACAATGGGTGATATTGCAAGATGTTCCATCGGAAAAGCGAATGAATTATACAATGAAGATCTGTTATATAGGTTGTTTGGTGTTAATGCAGAGCTGTTGATCGATCATGCCTGGGGGTACGAACCCTGTACCATGGAAATGGTCAAGGCCTATAAACCAGAAACGAACAGTGTCTGTTCCGGACAGGTACTTCATTGTCCTTATGATTTTGAAAAAGCAAAACTGGTTGTAAAAGAGATGACGGACCAGATGGTTTTAGATTTGGTGGATAAGAAGCTTGTCACAGACCAGATCGTGTTGACAGTTGGTTATGATATTGAGAATCTGAGCAATACCGACAGGAGAAAACAATATCATGGAGAGGTTACGATCGATCGTTATGGAAGAAAAATCCCGAAACACGCACATGGAACGACCAATCTGAAACGGCAGACTTCCTCAACAAAACTGATAATGGATGCAGTAATAGAGCTATATGACAGGATCGTTGACAGAAACCTGCTTATCAGAAGAATCAATATCACAGCGAACAGGCTTGTGGATGAAAGTTCTGTAAAGAAAGAAGAAGTGTATGAGCAGCTGGATCTTTTTACGGATTATGAGGTGCAAAGGAAAAAGCAGGAAGAGGAAGAAGCCGCGCTGGATCGCGAAAAACGTATGCAGGAAGCAATGCTCAGTATCAAAAAGAAATTTGGAAAAAACGCGGTACTGAAGGGGATGAATCTTCAGGAAGGCGCAACCGCTAAGGATAGAAATGAACAAATTGGCGGACATAAGGCGTAAAGGAGTTGGAAGAGGATGAAAAATAATTCTTATGACGATATCATCAATTTACCCCGTCCGGTCTCTAAGAATCATCCGCAAATGCCGCTTCAGGATCGGGCAGCGCAATTTGCTCCTTTTGCAGCCCTGACTGGACATGAAGCCGCGATAAAAGAAACGGCAAGATTAACCGATGAACGATTGGAACTGAGTGAGGAAGCGATTGCTCAGCTGAACGAAAAAATTAATATAATCAGAAATAATATCGGTATAGAACAGAAAGTATCGATAACTTATTTTATTCCTGATGCAAAGAAAACTGGTGGATCCTATGTTACGTGCTCTGGTATTGTAAAAAAGATAGACGAATACGAGCATACCATCAACATGACAGATCAAACGGTCATTCCAATCGAGCAGATAAGTGATATTAAATGTGAAGAGTGGAAAATTTGAGAAAAAATAAAGAAGACAGGTAACTATTCAGAAAGTGGAGGTGGCAAGCCATGATGGAGGTAAATAAAAGCGCTATCCAGTCTATGTATACTGTCGATGATAATCTGATGATGGTATTCGCTTTTGAAAGCGGTAGTGCAACTATTTATTCCTTCACAGAAGAACCGAAGGTTATCAATCTGTAAAATTTAGAGTATTTGTAACTTTCAGTTTGAAGAGCAGATGAGTAATTGGTATTTGATGAAAGGAAATATGAAAATGAAAGTAGTTATTGCTATTGATTCTTTTAAAGGGAGCATGTCTTCGATTGAAGCAGGCGAGAGTGCTGCAAAGGGGGTAAAAAGAGTATTCCCTGATGCCAAAACATATATAAGACCGTTGGCAGATGGAGGAGAAGGTACAGTTGAAACACTTACAGCGGGAGGTGGCGGCAGATTTATTCATGTAAATGTTACAGGACCTCTTGGAAAGCCTGTTTCTTGTCAGTATGGGATAGTCGACAAGACACATACAGCAATTATAGAAATGTCGGGAGCAGCTGGGATTATGCTTGTGTCTGAAAGTGAAAGAAATCCACTGTACACTACTACATATGGAGTCGGGGAAGTTATTAAGGATGCCATAAAAAAAGGCTGTCGTCATTTTATTGTAGGAATAGGCGGAAGTGCAACTAATGACGGCGGAATCGGTATGCTTCAGGCATTAGGTTTCGGCCTTCTCGATAAAGACGGAAATGAGGTGTGCTTTGGTGCAGAAGGTCTTAAATATCTTGACACTATTAAAGATGACAATGTTATTCCAGAGCTTTCACAGTGCACATTCAGAATAGCATGTGACGTTACTAATACTCTTTGTGGAGAGCAGGGGTGCAGCGCTATATTTGGACCACAGAAAGGTGCGACACCAACCATGATTATGCAGATGGATAAGTGGCTTGCATACTATGCAAAGTTGGCAAAGGAGAAATATCCGAAAGCCAACCCAAAGCATGCGGGAGCAGGAGCAGCAGGCGGACTTGGTTTTGCTTTCCTTACATTTTTAAATGCTACACTGGAATCAGGAATCAAAATTGTGCTTGAGGAAACCCATCTTGAGAAATATGCAAAAGATGCAGACGTAGTGATTACAGGTGAAGGCAGACTTGATGGACAGACTGTTATGGGTAAAGCACCTATAGGAGTTGCAAAGATTGCCAAGAAATTTAATAAGCCGGTTATTGCATTCTCAGGCTGCGCTACTAAAGATGCAATACTCTGTAATAATGAGGGAATAGATGCATTTTTTCCGATACTAAGAGGCGTTGTCACATTAGAAGATGCCATGAATACAGAAAATGCAATGAATAATATGGCAGATACAGTTGAACAGGTATTTAGGGTTATACAAACATTTTCTAAAGAAAAATATACAGGAATGGAGGAATAGTATATCTTATAGGCTCAGAGTAGGAACCATTCCATCTGGGCCTTTTGCTATAGATTTCACAAAAATAAGCAGGAATTTTTATACCTCACCTATTGATATACACTGTAACCATCAAAGAAGATTAAATCATAAAATTCAAAGAAATTTTGATTCTTTTCATGCAGGCTTCTATAGCCGTAATCCTTTAATATCTTTAATACGTGATAAAATCATATTGCAGCTGCAGCTGATAACTCCGGGAAGTGTATCAATGACTGTGTGCAGGAAGTGTTCCATTTCATCACTTGATGAAGCAACGGCATGTACATGCAGCTTGTCTCTTCCTGTGACACGGTAAATCTGCGTGACGGTATCATTATTATGTAATATATCTGTCACCTGCGACAGATGGTCTGGTTTTGTCTCGATTTCAAAATAGCGAGATGCGTTGCTGGTCGCACATCGTGTGAACAGTAACAGATTGACTTAGCAGCTGTAACTACATATAATTATTTCGTAACGTAATTTAAAACTTGCGTTTTGAATGCATGGGATAAATTCTGGTGAAGGAAAGAATAAGTGAAATTATAAAGGCTGTGGAGGAATATGATAATGTCAAAAGATGAATATTTGATCACAGATACGCCTCTTAAAGCGTTGACGGTTTTTGCAATGCCTATGATTCTGGGCAGTTTTTTTCAACAAATATACAATATGGCTGACTCTATCATCGTCGGCCAATTTGTTGGCTCCTCTGCACTTGCAGCTGTCGGGGCCTGTGCAGCGCTGACTAATGTTTTCATTTGTGTGGCACTGGGGGCAGGTGTCGGTGCCGGTGTGCTCGTGAGCCGCTATTTCGGTGCCAGGGAGTATGGAAAAATGAAGACCATCGTGTCAACGTCCTTGTTTAGCTTTTTAATTCTAAGCATAGTCCTCGGTGTTTTTGGCTTTTGCTTTTCCCACTCGATGATGAGGGTATTACAAACCCCTGACGATATACTGAATGATGCAGTGTTATATCTGCGGGTCTATTTTGTGGGCTTTCCGTTTCTGTTTATGTATAACATTCTTTCCAACATGTTCACTTCCATTGGTGAATCAAAAATCCCATTGGGACTCCTGGTATTCTCGTCAATCTTAAATATTTTTATGGATCTTTGGATGGTGGCTGGACTTGGTCTCGGTGTGTTTGGTGCAGCCCTTGCGACTCTTATAGCACAGGGGATTTCTGCGGTGTTTTCACTTTTTCTTTTCCTTAGCCGGATGCGTCGATATAAAAGTCACTTTGATTGGTTTGACAGGCAGGAGTTATATTCTATGCTTCAAATTGCCGTACCTTCGGTTCTTCAGCAGTCCACAGTGTCAATTGGTATGATGATCGTACAGGCGGTTGTAAATCCATTTGGTACACAGGCACTAGCAGGTTATTCGGCAACGATGAGAGTAGAGAATGTATTTTCACTGATATTTGTATCTATTGGAAATGCAGTTTCGCCGTATGTTTCTCAAAATCTTGGTGCAAAGAAAATTGAACGGATCAAAAAAGGATATCACGCTGCCCTGGTGTTAGATGTATGTTTTGCAGTTCTTGCTTTTATAGTCATTGAAACATTGCATACTCAGATTTCCTCGCTATTCCTTGGTAAAGATGGAACTGCCCTGGCTTATCAGGTATCCGAGGGTTATATGAGATGGCTCGGTTACTTCTTCATCTTTATGGGAATCAAAATGGCAACCGATGGGGTTCTTCGTGGTCTTGGAATCATGCGCCCGTTCCTTATTGCAAATATGGTGAACCTGGCGATCCGCCTGTCAGTTGCTTTGATTTGTGCACCGCGTTTTGGCATTGTATTTGTCTGGCTTGCTGTACCAGCAGGTTGGCTTGCAAACTTTTTAATATCCTATGTGGCTCTTCGGAGATCATGGCCGACTATAAAGAGGGTTGGTTCCTATTCTGGCAGATAATATAAAGCAGTTTATGGAAGGAAATCCAATCAATGTTGTATCAGGTCTATAGTATCTGGCAGACAAAGTTTGTCTCAATATAAATAATAAATAAATTGGAAAAAGTGGAATGAAAGCTATAGGAGAAAATAAATGGTAAAGCAAATTGTAAGAGATATTAACCATAAATATATTGGAGTAGAAAGAAGGAGCTGATAAAAAAGCTTGCAAATCCATCTTCTTTCAGTTAATATATTGAAAAAAATATGGAAAGGGAAGAAGGCATGTTTCAAACAATTATTGGTACAATAAGTTCGTTTATGTATAGCAAACTACTGGTCATTATACTGATTGGTGCGGGAGTGTATTTTACAGTCCGTACAAGATTTCCGCAGGTAAGATTATTTAAGAGAGCTTGTGGATCCGTAATGGAAAAGCCGGAGGATAAAGGGGCGATTTCCTCTTTTCAGGCACTTATGGTTTCAACAGCATCCCGTGTGGGAACGGGAAATATTGTCGGGGTTTCATCGGCAATTTGTATAGGGGGATTTGGTTCTGTATTCTGGATGTGGGTGATTGCAATCATCGGAAGTGCATCTGCTCTGATCGAGAGTACATTGGCACAGATTTATAAGAAAAAAGGGAAAGATGGAAGCTGTTATGGAGGACCGGCTTATTATATTGAAGCGGCACTTCATTGTCGCCCGCTGGCAATTGTTTTCTGCGTTGCAATGATTTTAACCTATGCATTTGGATTTAATATGCTGGCATCTTATAATCTGCAGTCTACATTTTCAGTATTTTCTTTTTATAATGCAGAGATGAGTCCCTGGATCATCGGTGGGATTTTAGCAGTGCTGACAGGTTGGTGCCTGCTTGGCGGCGGCTCACGTATTGTAAAAGTAACTTCAATGGTTGTGCCAGTAATGGGGATTGCGTATATCGGAATTTCACTTTTGGTAGTAATTATCAATATTCAGAATGTGCCGGCAATGTTTGCGCGCATTTTTGAAGAAGCATTTGATTTTAGAGCAATTTTCGGAGCATTTTCCGGTTCGGCCATGATGCAGGGAATCCGCCGGGGACTCTATTCTAATGAGGCAGGTATCGGTTCTGCTCCGAATGCATCGGCTTCGGCAAATGTCAGCCATCCGGTAAAACAGGGGCTGGTACAGATGTTGTCCGTATTTATTGATACTTTGTTGCTTTGTACAGCAACAGCAATGATGTGTATGTCATCTGGGATTGATCCGGCAAAAGAATTGCAGGGAGCACCATGGGTGCAGGCATCTCTTCAAGAATCACTTGGTTCCTTCGGTCCGGTCTTTATTACAGTTGCAATGGTATTTTTTGCATTTACAACTCTGCTCGGAAACTGTTTTTATTGTGACAATCTTTTAATATACATTCACAAAAAACAGCCGGGAAAAGCTTTTATGAAAGGCTTCAGACTGGTATCGGCACTTGCAATCTTTCTGGGAGCAGGAATGGAGATGTCTCTTTTATGGGATCTTTCCGATGTATTGATGGGGGTTATGGCGCTCATTAACATTCCAGTTATCCTGATTTTATCAGAGATTGCATTTAAAGCGGTCCAAGATTATGAAGCACAGTTAAAGCAAGGAATTAACCCGGTTTTTAAAAGCGCAGACATCGGGCTTAGTCAAAAAACAGATTTCTGGAGAAATGATTGTAATATAGACTAAAAGCAGATGGCAGTAGTATGGACAAGGCATACGAACGCGAAACAGAGAGGTGGAATTACATTTTCTTCGTTTTGATATATAATTTGACAAAACAGCCGTTTCTCTATATAATAAAAACTCCAAAACACGATGTGGATTTTTCTAGAGTAGATCTATTTTTCGCCACATGACCGCCTTTTTGGCAGTCATGTGGCTATTTTTATCTCAGTCGAGAAGACTCCCAACTCTTCAGGTGGTGACGTTCGACTTAAATATTTAAACACAACGAGAAAAATTAGAGAAAAGGATGAAAAAATGGAACAGACATATATGAAAGAACAACCTGTGTTGAAGTTGTTATTGACAATGGCTATTCCGATGGTTATATCTATGTTGGTGAATGCATTGTATAACATTGTGGATAGCTTTTTTGTTGCAAAGATAAGTGAAGATGCGATGACGGCGTTATCTTTAGTGTATCCTATGCAGATTTTAGTTAATGCAGTGATGATTGGATTTGGAATTGGTATTAATGCGGTAATTTCTTTTTATTTGGGAGCGCAGGATCAGGAGAAAGCGGATAAGTCGGCAACGCAGGGATTAATTTTAAATACAATGCACGGAATCGTCCTGACTGTAATCTGCATTGTCGGAGCAAGCACATTCCTGCGGTTTTTTACAGAGAATGAGACGGTATTAGCTATGGGAATAAGATATTCGAGAATCGTTTTTTTATTTTCTGTATTTCTGGCATGGCAACTGCTACTGGAGAAAACATTTCAGGCAGTAGGAATGATGGCAGTTTCTATGATCTGTATGATGGGAGGATGCATTTTCAACATTATTCTGGATCCGCTTCTAATCTTTGGGGTAGGTTTTTTCCCGAAACTAGGAATTGAAGGTGCAGCACTTGCAACCGGATTAGGACAGATAGTCGGTTTTGCGATGTATTTTGTATTTTATAAATTTAAAGCTATGCCGGTTCATTTCAGAAAGAAAAATATGCGTTTGGAAAAAGATGTTTGTAAAAAGATGTATTCTATTGGAATTCCGGCATGTCTGAGTCTGGCATTGCCATCGATGCTAATTTCTGCATTGAATGTAATACTTGCATCGTTTGGTCAGACATATGTATTTGTCTTGGGAGTATATTATAAATTGCAGACATTCTTATATCTTACAGCAAATGGTGTTATTCAAGGAATGCGCCCATTGATTGGATATAACTATGGAGCGGGTGAGAAAAAGAGAGTACGCAAGATTTATACAACTTCACTGATACTTGTTCTGATTGTTATGGCAGTTGGAACGGTGATTTGTCTTATGATTCCAAATCATCTGATTGGAATGTTCACAACAGAATCTAACACAGTAAAAGCAGGAGCAGAGGCACTTCGAATTATTAGTGGGGGATTTATTATTTCTTCCCTATCACTTGTAACAAGTGGTGCACTGGAGGGGCTTGGAAAAGGAAAAGAATCCTTAATTATCTCTCTTTGCAGATATGTGCTGATTATCATACCAGCAGCATGGATTGTCAGTAGGATTGTGGGAGTTACAGGCGTATGGCACAGCTTCTGGATTACAGAAGTATTGACTGCGGGGATTTCTCTGATTATTTATAAAAACTATTATTGAAAAAAGGAAGTGTTTCTCAGTATAATAGTCTGTATGGGGAATGTTAGTTAAAAACATATAGGTAATCGGAGGTATTTATGGATCAAGCACATTTAAAGAGAGCAGGTACAGTTGCAACGGTTATTTTGGGAAATGTTTTCTATGCCTTTGTAATTAGACTTTTTCTTTTGCCGGGGAATCTGATGACGGGAGGAACAACCGGTATCGGTCTGGTAGTGAAGCATTTTACAGGAGCATCAATTTCTGGGTTTGTCTTAGTGTTTAATATTGTGATGCTGATAGTTGGATGGACGCTTCTTGGCAAGAAATTTGCACTGACGACAGTTATTAGTTCTTTTACTTATCCAATCGCATTGGAGGCGGCTAATCATATTTTCGGTGATCTGGTGATTACGACTGATCCAATGCTGAATACCATATTTGCCGGACTTGGAATAGGTATTGGTCTGGGGATTGTGATTCGAACGGGAGCTTCTACAGGAGGTATGGATATTCCGCCGTTGGTGTTGAATAAGTATTTTCGAATCCCAGTATCGGTTAGTTTGAATGTATTTGATCTATTGATCCTGGTTCTGCAGATTGTATATAATCCTCCGGAGCGTGTTTTATACGGTGTATTGCTGGTTATGATTTATACGACAGTGTTGGACAAAGTACTGATGATGGGAAATACCAAGACGGAAGTGAAGGTTATTAGTAGTCAGGTGGAAGAAATACGTCAGGCGATTCTTGCACAGGTAGACAGAGGTGTGACGATGCTGTACGGAGAAGGCGGATATCGGCAGGAACAAACGCAGATTGTGTTAAGTATTGTATCTAATCGTGAGCTTCCACAGGTTGAGAAATTAATCAGACATATTGATCCAGAGGCTTTTATGATTGTTAGCAGAGTTACAGAAGTACGCGGAAGAGGGTTCTCGTTGAGTAAACATTACGGAGAAGAGGAAGTGTGATGAATATAGAAGCATATTAAGAAATCTATTATACTAAAAGTAAGAATTAAAGGTAACAATGTACAATAATAGCGAATTTGAAACATGTCATTTTTAGCAGGTGATATCATGAAAATAACTTATATTAATCACAGTGGATTTTTGGTTGAGACCAAAGATTGCTACTATATCTTTGACTATTACAAGGGTGAATTGCCACCTCTCGATAAGAAGAAAGAAGTGATTGTCTTTTGCAGTCACTTTCACGAGGACCATTTTAATCCGAAAATTTTTGAAATCCTTGATGATATGGGGATGACCTATCAGGCTGTTTTATCGAAGGATATACGCAAGAAGAATAAGCGGTCGGATATGAAAATTACATATGCTTATCACGACAAAGCATATACTTTGGATAATGATACCGAAGTTGATACATTGCTTTCTAATGATAGCGGTGTTGCATTTATCGTAAAAACAAGAGAAGGAACGATTTACCATGCCGGCGACTTAAATGACTGGTATTGGGAGGGGGAGCCGGAGACTGATAACCAGAGGCTTACATCGGCATATCGTGCAGAGATTAGAAAAATTAAGGGGATGCATTTTGATGTTGCATTTGTTCCGCTTGATCCAAGACAAGAAGAACACTATGCCGACGGGATTCTATATTTTCTTGAAAAGGTAGATTGCAATGCCATTTTTCCAATGCATTATTGGGGTGATGCCAGTGTAATCAAGCGGTTTATTACTGAACACCCACAATATAAGTCACGTATTAAAAACACAGAATGTACAAAAGGAGAAGTATTATGAATTTTAAAATGATCCATGAAAATTATAACGTATCAGATTTAGACAAATCTATTAAATTTTATAACGAAGCCCTCGACTTACATGAAGTAAGACGAAAGACGACAGATGATTTTATTATTGTATATTTGAGTAACGATGCCAGTGATTTTGAGCTGGAACTTACTTGGCTGAAAGATCATCCACAGCCATATGATCTGGGCGAATGTGAATTCCATCTGGCATTTCGAGCAGATGATTATGAGGCTGCTTATAAAAAGCACAAAGAGATGGGATGCATTTGCTTCGAAAATGAAGCGATGGGAATTTATTTCATCGAAGATCCGGATGGATACTGGCTTGAGATTCTGCCGTAAATCCGTTTACAGCAAGTAGAAGAGGGACACAATAACGGGTATTGCTTTCAACATGAAAGGAGGATTCAACATGATTAAGACAACAGTAAAGGTTTCTGGTATGGCTTGCACTATGTGTGAAGCTCATATTAACGAAGCAATCAGAGGTGCATTTTCGGTGAAAAAAGTAAAATCAAACCATTCTAAGGGAGAAACAATTATTTTATCCGAAGAGCCTTTAGAGGAAGCTGCAATTCGGAGAACGATTGAAGCTACGGGTTATACTATAGGCGAAATTACGAGCCAGCATGTCGAGAAGACAGGTGGTATTGTTGATTTTATAAGAAGAAAATTGTAGATTTTTTGTTATGGACAGGACGAAAAGCCTTGATTTACAAGGAATTCGGGCCTGTCTTTTCTATTTTAGGTGAAAATATAGCGGGTTGACAATATAGCATATATCGGGTACTATCAAGTAACGCAATGCGTTATAATAATAGGAGAGATTGATCATGAGTAGAGGAAAAGAAGTAAAAAAATTAAGAGAAAAAATGGGAATGAACAGACGTGAATTTAGTGATTACTATGGTATTCCGTATCGTACCATTCAAGATTGGGAAGCAGAGAAAAGAGAACTTCCGGATTATTTACTGCGATTGTTGAAATACAGAGCGGAAATAGAGCGTCGAATCAATAGTGAAGATAATTAAAAAGTGGTACTGATGATTTCTAGTCCAAGAATTAGTTCAAAGAAGGGTTATCAGGTATTATAGTATTCTTTGTATATTTTTTTACCATAAACATAACGCAATGCGTCAGACTGGAAAGGAGGATATTTAGTGGATAAGAAAATAAGTGTAATATCAGATTTGGATGGAAAGAAAATTGTTGTAATCAGTGATATTCGTTTTAAAGGAAAGAGGAATATCAATTGGGAAGAAGTTGAGCAGTATTTAAAAGAATACATAGGAGATTGCTATGAAGTAGTCGAAACCTCGGATCAAGTCTATATTGGTTCAGATTTTCCAGGAGAATTAAAAGGATCTGGAGATACCAAAAGATTATATGGAGCGAATGCGAAAGCAAAGGCTAATGCTACTCAGGGAATTCCTATGCTTCTTCAATGTGCTACGAATAAACGATGGCAGGAAAACTTTAAAGGAAAGCATAATGTTGATGCAAAGTTTGGCTGCTATAGATTTACGACAAGGTTTGCACTTCCAGTATATAACAATGATACTGGAGATCTTGAACGGTTTAATATATTCAGGATAGAAATGTTGATACGACATGCTGCAGACGGAAATTTATATCTGTATGACATGGTGAACATAAAAAAAGAAACGAGCACCCCGCTTGAGCAACAGCTGTACGGTAACAAACCCATTTCTTGATTATATGATACATTGAACAGTATTAAATGTCAACGAAAAAGCATAAGAAATCTCAATGAAAAGCCAGCCAAGCTATTCATCGGAAAGACCATAGAAAAGACAAGTTCAGATACACTGATTACACTCAGTGCGTCCGGACCTGTTTTTTTGTTGCTATCGTTTCTTTCGGTTACCTTTGCCACGCTTGCTTCCGGGGAATTTTAGCATATCAGATTTACGAAGAATGCCCATCAAAGTGACAAATTCATCTTTGGTGATTTTGCTATATTTGATTCCTAATTGTTTTAGGAACATGGCAACTTGGACTTCTTCAGCAGCGAAAGAAAAACAGTTAGGGTAAAACTGCTCAATCCGCACACTTTATTCTCACAGACAAAGGTATGTATGATATAATTTGAGTTAATACGTTAAATGATAATGTTGAAATTATAAATGATTACAGAGGAGGCATTATGGAAGTTACAGTGATTAAATCAAATAGAAAAACAATGGCGATTCAGGTGGATTTTAATCAAAATGTCACTGTAAGAACCCCATATAGTGTTTCAGAAAAATACATTGAAGAATTTCTAAAAAAGAATGAGGCTTGGATTAATAAAAAACTTGAAGAAATAGCAGAAAAGAAGAAACATATTAAACCGAAAGCATCAGAAAAAGTAACGTTTGAACAAATAAGGGAGCTGGCAGATAAAGCTTGTGTGACAATTCCGGCGAGAGTAGAATATTTTGCAAAAATAATTGGAGTTACTTATGGAAGGATAACAATCAGAAATCAGAAGACAAGGTGGGGGAGTTGTAGCAGCAAGGGAAATTTGAATTTTAACTGTCTGTTAATGTTAGCTCCTCCGGAAGTTTTAGATTATGTTGTAGTTCACGAATTGTGTCACAGAAAACAAATGAATCATTCGAAAGCATTTTGGGCAGAAGTAGAGAAGGTATGTCCGGACTATAAAGTCGCAAAAAAGTGGCTTAAAGAAGAAGGAAGTCAGCTCATTTAAGAAGAAGTTGTGGTAAAATATAGAAAAAGACCTTGTATATCGGCTGGGAGTCAATCCCCCAGCTGATATAGCCTCCGGCAGGATTGAAGAGGTGCGCAGTAGAAGTATGTCATGCAATTGCACGACGCGCACCTCGCAGCAAGAATGCCGAGGCATTCTTGAATTATTAAGCAAAGGAGGGATTCCATGAAGAAATTGGCAGTGTTTTTAATGACAGTTATGTTAGCAGTGATGACCGCCGGATGTGGCAATAGCTCAAAGATGGCCGCGGAAGATCGTGCAACTGTAAGTTCGGGTGCAGAATTGGATAGCGAATATAATTGGGATACGGATGAGGCCGCAGATACGGGTGTTACTTCAGAGAATGGGTTGGAAGCGCAAGTAGAAAATGGACGAAAATTGATTCGAACAGTTTCCCTATCTTTAGAGACAAAGGAATTTGATTCTGTTCTTACTAACCTAAGCACAAAGACTACAGAGTTGGGCGGTTATATTGAGCTGTCTACTGTTAGTGGGAATAGTTATGCACATCATTCTACTCGATACGCAAGTTATGTTATCCGGATTCCTTCGGATAAGTTAAATGAGTTTGTAGAAGTGGTCAGTGAACTGGGAAATGTGACTCAGAAAAATGAATCTGTGGAAGATGTAACACTTCGCTATATAGATGTGGAGAGTCATAAAAAGGCATTAGAAACCGAACAGGAGCGTTTATTAGAATTACTTTCTAAGGCAGAGAATATGGAAGAGATTCTAACTATTGAAAGTAAATTGTCGGATATTCGTTATGAGATAGAGAACTACGAAAGTCAGCTCAAAACAATGGACAATCAGATTGATTATAGTACAGTGAGTGTGTATGTAGACGAAGTGGAACGTGTGACAGAGACTGGTGAGAAGGGATTTTTTGAAGAAATCAAAGAACGATTTGGAAATAGTTTATATGTAGTGGCGAGGGGAATCAGAGGACTGGTAATTGGAATACTTGGTTCATTGCCAATTCTCATTGTATGTGGAGGTGTTATTGCGGTTGTTGTAATCGTAGTTAGAAAGATTTTAAAGAAAAGAAACGTGAGAAAAGAAGATAGAACACAAAATAATGAGATAGAAAAGCAGTGAAAAAATATAAAAGTAAAAATGTAGAAAAGGAACAAAATATTAAAATGGACTCGATACTATATAAAAATTATTTAAACATTCTTAGGCAGGAGTTGGTACCTGCACTGGGATGTACGGAGCCGATAGCAATTGCTTATACAGCAGCAAAAGCACATCAGGTTCTTGGAGAATTTCCAGATTCTGTAGAGATGAAACTGAGTGGAAATATTATTAAAAATGTAAAAGGTGTTACGGTTCCGAATTCCGATGGGATGAAAGGAATTGAGGTTGCGGCAGTGCTTGGCATTGTAGGTGGAAATGCGGATAAGGCACTTGAGGTTTTGAGTGAGGTTACGGAGGAAGATATTTCCAGAACCCGTGAGTTGATCAACCGGAACATCTGTACATGCTCATTGGTTGAAGGTGTTGATAATCTTTATATTACAGCGAAGCTGATTAAAGGAGAGCACTTTGCTTCGGTAACAATTGAACATCAACATACGAACATTACCAGAATTGAAAAGGATGGAGATGTGCTTCTGGATAATCCTTATTTATCGGAAAGTGAGACTAGTGTAGATAAATCTAAGCTTACAGTTAAAGATATTTTAGATTTTGCAGATCAGGTTCGTATGGAAGATGTTCAGCCAATCATTGATCGCCAGATTAAATTAAATTCTGCAATAGCACAGGAAGGCCTTGACAATAACTATGGTGCACAGATTGGAAAAACGTTGATGCATGTATGGGGAAAAAGTGTTATCACGAGAGCTTGTGCCAGAGCAGCAGCGGGAAGTGATGCACGTATGGGTGGCTGTTCTATGCCGGTTGTGATTAATTCAGGAAGCGGCAATCAGGGAATAACGGTGTCTCTTCCGGTTATCGTATATGCGGATGAGTGGGAAGTATCTCACGAGAAGCTTTGTCGTTCTTTAGTTGTCAGCAATCTGATTGCAATTCATCAGAAATACTATATAGGAAGTCTTTCAGCATACTGTGGTGCAGTCAGTGCAGCTTGTGGTGCGGGAGCGGGTATCACCTATATGTATGGCGGTACATACCAGCAGATTTCATTGACTATTATTAATACGCTTGGAAATATTGGCGGAATCGTTTGTGATGGGGCAAAGCCATCCTGTGCCGCGAAAATAGCATCTTCCGTCGATGCTGCACTCATGGCTTTTCAGCTTAGTATCCGGAACAAAAGCTTTCTTCCGGGAGAAGGTATTATCAAAAATGATATTGAGGAGACAATTAAGAGTATGGGATATATCGGGCGAGTTGGTATGCGTGCCACAGATACAGAAATTTTAAATGTTATGATAGATCGTGCTGATATCGAACAGGAATGTTAAAAGAGGAGGAAAATGAGATGAGTATAAACATGAAAGCAAGAAAAAATAGAACAAAGATACAGATGGTACTTACGCTGTTAGTAGTACTTTCGGTTATACGACAATTTTTCTTTGGAAATTATCACAACATGTTCTTAGGAATATTAACGCTGATATTATTCATGGTTCCACAATTTCTAGATAAGAAATTGAGTGTTACAATACCGGTAGGGTTGGAAACAGTTATTTTGATCTTTATATTTTCAGCAGAGATTTTAGGAGAAATTAACGCTTTTTATGTAAAAATACCGATTTGGGATACCATTTTACATACTACGAATGGATTTTTAATGGCGGCGATAGGATTTGCATTAATCGATCTCTTTAACCGAAGCGAGAAATTCTCAATTAAGATGTCACCATATTTCGTTGCATTTTTTGCATTTTGTTTTTCTATGACAGTTGGAGTGCTGTGGGAGTTCTTTGAATTTAGTATGGATCAGTTTTTCGGTTTAGATATGCAGAAAGACTGGATTGTTACAGCAATTAATTCTGTTAAATTAAATCCTACAGGTGCAAATGTTCCGATTCACGTAGATGTTCAATCTGTAGTGATTAATGGGGAGCAGTGGAATCTTGGCGGATATCTTGACATCGGTCTTATAGATACAATGAAAGATTTGATCGTGAACTTTATTGGGGCGGTTGTTTTTTCAATTATTGGTATTTTATATTTGAAAAACAGAGGAAGAGGAAAGCTTGCAGCTTCTTTGATCCCACAAGTTAGAAATGAAGACAAAATAGAAGCAGAAGACAAATAAGAGTCTTCTGCTAACGGAATTCCCGTACTTTTTTAGAAATACTTTCCAGCTCTTCTTTTGAGAGTTCGGGAAGTCTTTCTAGTTTATCCATAAACATAGTGAGTGTTTCTTTTCTTTGCATCTCTACCATCTGTGTATAAAAATTGACAACAACTCCAGTGACAATGGCAATTACAAAAATAGCATAAATCGTAAGTAATACGGAACATATTTTTCCGATAAATGTAACAGTAACGAAATCGCCAAATCCGGCAGTGGAAATTACAGCATAGCAATACCAGAGGGCATCTCCGTAGCGGTTAATATTTGGTTCGACCAACTGGATAACCGCAGCATTGGCAAAAAGGAAGAGAACGAAACCAAGGATTACTTGTGTAGCTTTTGTCCGTTTTAAAATCATCCATAATAATTTTAATCTTTTCATAATTAAAATCCTCCGAGAAATAAAGGTAAGTACTAAGAAGCACAGGTTACGTTAATTAAAGTATAGTATAAATTTAACGGAAATAACAACAGAAAACAATATTGCTGTTTAAATATACCTGTGATATCATGAAAAAATGTAAGTAATATAAGGAAAAGGTGGAATTTCTTAATGGAAAAAAATTATAATCTGGAACTGCTCCGGATCATTTCGTTTGTCTCCGTTATAGTGATCCATGTGACAAACTATTACTGTCGTGCATATGGCGAGATCAGTCAGGGAGAATATATATTTTCTATGATTTTAGATGTTCTGGCAAGAGTAAGCGTTCCGTGTTTTTTTATGATTACAGGTGCACTCCTTTTAGGGAGAGAAGAACCTCTGAGAAAACATCTAAAAAGATTATGGCGCTTTATAATTGTGCTCGTCGTGTGGAGTCTGATTTATATCATCTGGAATGATTTTTATATGAAGACACCATATGATATACGCAAGATATTATTTGAACCGGCGGAAGCACATCTTTGGTATTTATATGCAATGATTCCGATTTATATGGTTCTCCCGTTTTTTCAGGTAATGTGTAAGCACATGAATTTGAGATTGGAACAGGCATTTCTTGGCGTAATCACATTAGCAATCATTTTTAATTATCTGTCTTCTTTGGGAAATCAAGAAGCATATTACGATCTGCCATTGATCGGGGACCGCGTTTACATGTATTACGTGTTTATTGGATATTATATTTATAAATATAGAAAACATGTGATTCGAGATCAACGAATACCGGCGATAACATTTGTTGTGTGCATGTTAATAAACATAGGATTAACATGGATCGGAACGATAAAACAAGGTGTTCATTGTGAACGATTTATGGAGTATGGAAACCCAATACTTGTATTGGCAGCTACAATGTTCTTTATGTATATTATTCGGTTAAAGAAAAGCGAATTTTCTCCCGGACCAAAGGCAAAAAAAATCATGGATACATTTTCGGGATGTTCGTTTGGCATTTATCTGATACATATTCTATTTTTGGATAATTACAAGAAACATATGGAAGCGGCAGAGGCATCAGCATGGATTGTAGTTCCGGGGCTGACATTGGCGATCATTATCGTTTCTTTTGGCTGCATATGGTTGATGAAAAAGACCTTTGGGGACAGGGTTAAGTGGCTTTTTTAGACCTTTGGGGACGGGGTTAAGTGGCTTTCAAAAATCAGATTAAGTGATAGAGGCTTTTTTAGGGCTGCATATGTGGAAAGGCTGGAAGATAAAGCATAAGAATGGGAGAAGAATTATGAAGAACACAAAGATGAGAAATCAATTAGAGCTTTGGCTGTTTTGTGCAATTATCGGTGCATTTGCCGGTGGACTGGTGTGGGCGCTTTTAAAAGTTCTGGCAGTTGGAACGGAAGTGATATGGGAATGGATTCCAGGCAGGTTTTCAATTCCGTTTTATACGATTGCTGTGTGTACGATAGGAGCAGCAATTATCGGGCTTTTCCGTAAAAAATACGGGGACTATCCGGAAGAAATGGAAACCGTAATGGGGAAGGTGAAAAAAGAAAAGCATTATGAATATAAAAATATGCTGGTTATGATAATTGCAGCATTGCTTCCGCTTTTGATAGGAAGTAGTATCGGTCCGGAGGCTGGGCTTACAGGGATTATCGTCGGTCTGTGCTATTGGGCGGGAGACAATCTGAAGTTTGCAAAGCAGCATACAAAGGAGTATTCGCAGGTCGGAGTTGCAGCGTCTTTGAGTGTGTTATTCCATGCGCCACTGTTCGGAATTTTCGAGGTAGAAGAGAGCGAGTCGGAGGAAGCGATATTAGAAATGTCAGGTACTTCGAAAGTATTTATTTATGGTATCGCACTGGCAGCGGCAACAGGAGTTTATGCCGGTTTATCTGCACTGTTTGGAGCGGGGCTTTCCGGTTTCCCGGCTTTTTCGGTAGTTGAAGTTGGAAGAATCGACTATGTATTGATGATTATATATATCATTTGCGGTTGTATTTTGGCAGTATTTTATGAAAAGACACATCAGCTTATGCAAACAGCAACGAAAAGAATACCTGCAGTCTTAAGGGAAACATTAGCAGGCTTGATTCTTGGTGTATGCGGTACGTTGATTCCGGCAGTGATGTTTTCGGGTGAAGAGCAGATGGGCATACTTATGAAAGAGTATATGAATTATCTCCCACTTGCATTGATCGGAGTTGCATTTTTGAAAATTCTGCTTACCAATCTTTGTATACAGTCAGGATTAAAAGGAGGACATTTCTTCCCAATCATTTTTGCAGGAGTATGCATGGGATATGGTATTGCAATGCTGCTCTGCGGAAATGTCGAGAGTCATATGGTGTTTGCGACAGCAATTGTTACGGCAGCATTACTCGGTGGAACGATGAAAAAACCATTGGCAGTTACGATGCTTCTGTTTTTGTGTTATCCGGTCAAATGGTTCGTCTGGATATTCGTGGCGGCAGCCGCGGGCAGTAAGGGAGTATCCGTTTTAGAAGGGAAAAAAGAATAAGAGTAGAGCGAAATAGAAAAGGCTGTGATTTCAAGATGTAAAGAACACATTTTGAAATCACAGCCTCTTTGATTACAGAAAAATAGTTTTGTAATCGCATGCGCCAAATAGCAGAAAATTAAGATGGAATCAACACACATGCACAATACCCCGGAGCAGGTTGAAAACAGTAGATGGTCAGAGTCTTGTCGATTTCCGGACTATAATCATGCAGGATATGTTTATTGCCGTTTAATGCTACATCCGCATAAGTAACAAGCCTTCTTCTGTTTGGTATTGCTGTTGCGGCAGGTATTGTAGCAGGTGGAGTTATTTACTGGAGAAAAAAGAAAGCAAAAAATAAGATGAAAAAGAAGACAAAGATAATAATAGGAATTCTGATTGCGGCTGTGATAGCGGCCGCAGGAATTACCTGGTATGTTATGAATCAAAAGAATCAGAAAACCGGAAATTCGTCTGCAGAAGTAGTAGCCTGGGATGTGGATATCGAGGAGGAAGAACCTTCCCAGGAAAAAGGAATCCTGATTCCGGGATATACAAGTATGGTAATGAAGGCAAATACAAAGGAGCAGACAGTAAGCATTGGTAATCCGGCAGATAATGATTGCATTTTTGTAATTGTATTGAAACTGGAAGACGGAACGAAACTGTTCGAATCACAAGAGCTGAAACCGGCAGCAGGTCAAGAAGCAACTGACCAATTAAGACTGAACCGTAACCAGTTATATAATAAAGATCTTTCTGTCTGGGGTGGACAGTACACCGGTACGCTTAAGTTCTATACCAAGATTGTAGATATATATGCAAATTAAAAAAGAGTGGAATAATACAAGAAAAAGCTTGCTTAGAAAATTTTTTATGTCGCTCGTTCTTGTATGTATTTGTACTTTATCAGTTCCGGGCAAATCTCTGGCTCAGGAGACAACAGATCATGTGACTTATGCGGGAAGTACCAGCGTAAAAGCGTATGTGACAGGAAGTTCTGAAAATGAGAAGGAGAACCATCCCGAAGAAGAGGAACATTTGCAAGATAAAAGAACAACAAATGCGAAAACAGGAGATGAGAGCAAAGCTACAATGTGGATTACGATAGTGATATTCTCAATGCTTGTATTTGGATGTGGAATAAAATATAAAAAAGGTAACAAGTAAATAAAAATTTGTGTTATTATAGACAAAACAAAAGAAATGCAGAAGCGAAAGGGGCGGCAAAAATGAAGGAGAATAAAACAATTAAAATTATCACAATGATCACGGGAATCCTGACAGTGCTGTTAGGTTTTTATGCAGTAGTTCGACCTATGAGAACATTTTTAGCAATCGGATGGATTCTTGGAATGCTTCTCTTAGTGAATGGTATTGAACTTGTGATACTTTCATTGTCTAAAGAGAAGAAAGATATTGGAGCATGTATTCTTGGAGTTCTGGAAGGACTTGGCGGTATTATTTTATTATTTAGTGGCGTACAAAGATTCCTGACCGATATCATGGCAACTTATTTGGTTGGAGGCAGCGTACTGATTTATGGTATTTTCCAGATTGTAGCCGGAGTGAAGAAGTTTAAAGATTCTAAAGGAAAAGGAATTCTGGCGATTATCTGTGGTGTATTATCGATTATTGTAAGTATTATTACTTTTACACATCCAATATTGACGATGTTCTCAGTTGGATATATGATTGCATTTTCTGTTTTGATGCAGGGAGTTAATATGATCGTACTTGCTGTGAATTTTGGAAAAGCGAGTGAGGAATAAAAAGATAATAGAATAGTAACAACTGAAAAGAGAATATAAAAATGATGATGCCATCTCCCTTGTATGGCATCATCATTTTCGTTATAATAAAAAAATACTGCGAGATGATTTGATCAAAACGATAAATTAAAAAATTATACGAGAGGAGATAAGCAAATGGAGAGATATGATATTGCAATTATCGGAACCGGTCCAGCAGGATTATCTGCTGCAATTACAGCCACAGTCCGTAATAAAAAAGTGTTGCTGTTGGGACCGGCAAATCTGAGCGAAAAAGTGCAGAAAGCACATTTGATACAGAATTATTTGGGCTTACCGGAAATAAGTGGAGAAGGGCTTGTTAAAGCCTATCAAAAGCATTTAGAAGCAATGAATATTTCCGTCACAGATGCAAGGGTAAATGCAATCTATAACATGGGAGACTATTTTGGAATCCAGGCATCGGGTGAAATCTATGAAGCAGATACAGTTATTCTGGCGACAGGTGTTGTGACAGGTAAGATGTTGGAAGGAGAAAAAGAATTTCTGGGGCGTGGCGTGAGTTATTGTGCTACGTGTGATGCAATGCTCTATAGAGGAAAAAAGGTTGCAGTAATCGGTTATAGTAAGAGAGAAGAAGCCGAGGCAGAATTTCTTGCAGAAGTTGTGGATAAGGTGTATTATTTCCCAATGTATAAAGACGAGCCGCAGCTTTCTGAAAATATTGAAATCGTCAGGGAAGTGCCGAAGAAAATATTTGGTCCGGATTTAGTAGAGGGCTTGCAGACAAATAAAGGAGAATGGATTGTAGACGGGATTTTTGTTTTACGTGAAAGCATTTCACCGGAGCAGTTGCTGAGCGGAGTAGAACTGGACGGGGTACATGTGAAAGTAAATTTGAAAATGGAAACAAGTATTTCCGGATGCTATGCGTGTGGAGATATAACAGGAATGCCATATCAGTATATTAAGGCGGCAGGTCAGGGAAACGTGGCAGCACTATCTGCGGTTGAATATTTGGCAAAAAATAAAGCGAAAAAGGTGAAATAGATGAAATCATATGAAGTAATATTATTTGATCTGGATGGAACGATAACAGATTCGTCAGAGGGTATTACCAATTCTGTAAAATATATGTTGAAACAGTATGGTATTGAAGAAAATGATATGGATAAACTGTGTCAGTTTATAGGTCCTCCGTTGGTAGAACCTCTGCAGGAAATGTATGGATTTTCGGAGGATGAAGCAATAAAAGCAGTAGCCCAGTACAGAGTGTATTATAAAGATAAAGGGATCTTTGAAAACAAGGTTTATGAAGGTTTTGAAGATGTGCTGAAGGTATTGAAGAAAAAAGGAAAAAAGGTACTTGTTGCAACTTCAAAACCGGAGTTATTTGCAAGAAGAATAATGGACTATTTTCATCTTACACAATATTTTGATTATGTGGCAGGAGCAGGGATGGATGAACGCAATGGTTCTAAGGCTGCAGTAATCGAGCATGCATTTGAAGAATGCAATATCACAGATAAATCGCAGGTGCTTATGGTTGGGGACCGTAAGTATGATGTGAATGGTGCAAAGAAGATGGGCGTTGACAGTATGGGTGTTTTATATGGCTTTGGCTCAAGAGAAGAATTAGAAGAAGCAGGGGCAACATATATTGTTGATACGGTGAAAGATCTGGAAGAAACATTTTGTGAGATGGAATAAAAATATTCACAGTAATATGTGTGGATAACAAAATAAAATGTGAAAAAACATGGAGAGAATCCAACTGGTTGTGGATAACTCTCCATGTTTTTCGTTTAAAGAAAACTGTTTATTGGATCGTGGGGCTCCAATATGTATTTAATAATTATTCTTCTGCAGGAAGTTCGGTTGTTTTCTCTTTTGGTGGCATAACCAGTGAGAAAATTAAAAATGCGATTAATGCAGCAACTAAGCCAGGTACGATTGGCTGGTTGAAGTGAAGACCGAATAAGTTTCCACCGGAAATATGCTCAAGGTAAACAACTACGATAGTACCTGCAATTAATGATGCAATAGTACCAGCTGGAGAAGCACCTTTCCAATAATGTCCGAGAATATATGGGAAGAAAGCACCAGCGGCACGCAGAGTAAATGCAAACATCAAGATAGACACGATGCTTGATGTATTAAACAATGCGATCAATGTGGCACCAACACCAACAGCTGCCATTGTGACACGAGTAACGATCATAACTTCTTTGTCGGAAGCTTCAGGTTTGATTACGATTTTGTAAATATCATTTGCAAAAATAGCACCCGCACCAAGAAGGTCTGAGTCAGCACTTGACATTGTAGCAGAGATGACACCTGCAAATAATAAACCGCAGATAAGAGCAGGCATAGCTTCCATAGCTAATACAGGAAGTGCGTAACGGGCACCGATATCCTGGAAATCAGCTGCATTAAATTTACCCATGTTAATCAAAGCAAGAACGATGATTCCCATAATAGTAGGAACAAATGCGTAAATAAAGTTTACGATTGCTGCAAGGATAGAACCCTGTCTTGCAGCTTTACCATCTCTTGCGGCATAGTATCTGGATACAGCCTCCTGTCCAACAGTAAATGTAGCAACGTACATAATTGTTAAGCTGATAACATCCATTACATTATATCCTTTAAAGATATCAAATGTTTCAGCCGGAACATTTGCAACAACGTTATTCCAGCCACCGGCAAGATTCATGCCGAATGGCAATGCGATGATCATACCAACTACGATCAGAAATACCTGAACGAAGTCTGTAAGAGTTACGCTCCAGAGACCACCCATGATGGCATAAATTGTTACAACAATACCTACGATCAGAACAGCTGTCTTGTAGTTCATGTTCAGCATTGTAGATAAGATAACAGAAGAAGCAATAAACTGTCCGGCTGTCAGTCCGATTAATGGTACAAACATAATTAATGAAGTAATGATTCCAGATGGCTTTCCATAACGGCGACGGAAATACTCAGGAACAGTTTTAACCATGGCAGCGCGGAATTTTGGTGCCAGGAATGTTAAAATAACAAAGGCAAATCCCATAGTGATGATGTACCATGCAGCACTTAAGCCATGGCTTTCCATACCCTGCTGAACAACACCGAGAGAGCTTCCACCGCCGATTTCTGTTGCGGCGAGAGTACCGGCCATCAGAAGTGGTCCTAAACGTCTTCCGGCAACAACAAAGTCTGTGTTGGATTCAATTTTCTTGGATGATAAATAACCAATCAACAACATTACCAGAAGATATACAACAACAACGCTGGTTACAATAATATTTGACTGCATATGCAATCCCTCCTCTTTTCTCATTATAACAAAAAGGTATCAGACTCCCACGAACCCTGACACCCTTGTCTTTCTGTATTATAACATATAAATATAAATTGTGCCAGATAGGGACGGAGTTTAGTGCCGGATAGGGACGGGGTTTGGTGGCTCTTTCGCTCGCGAAAGAGCCACACAACCCCCGTCCCTATCCGGCACTCTAAATGAGAATGTTTCTCGATTATGAAGTTTTGGATTGACTTTTTTCTGATATATCCAATATAGTATAAAATGTTAGATTAAGGCAACAAAGGTGAGTATAATGAAACTTAAAATGGTATTAGCATGTGTCTGTCTTAGTACATCACTGATGTTAAGCGGATGTAGTAATACAAAACAGACTACGACAGCAGAAACAAAAAGCGTTCAGACAGAAGAAAAATCTGTATCAGATGAAGAAGCGTCGAAAGATATATTTGCAATGGATACATATATGACGGTAACGGCATATGGAGATCAGGCACAAGAGGCAGTTGATGAGGCTGAAAAAGAGATTCAGAGATTGGATGAACTGCTCTCCACAGGAAATGAAGAGAGTGAGATTGCAAAATTAAATCAAACAGGAAGTGCTACGTTATCTGAAGATGCAGGCTATCTGGTAGAACGTGCATTAGAGTTGAATAAAGAAACAGATGGTGCATTTGACATTGCGATTTATCCGATCATGGAAGCCTGGGGATTCCCAACGCAGAACTATCAGGTTCCAACGGAAGATACATTAAAATCACTGATGCAGCTTACAGATGCGTCAAAGATTACATATAACGAAGACAGCCGGAAAATTTCTTTTGGTCAGGAAGGCATGAAAATTGATCTCGGGGGAATCGCGAAAGGATACACGTCATCCCGGATTATGAATATTTTCAAGGAAAATAATATTTCCAGTGGTCTGGTAAACCTTGGCGGTAATGTGCAGGCACTTGGAACAAAAACAGATGGCAGTAAATGGCGCGTCGCAGTGCAAAGCCCGGATGACACAGAAGATTATCTTGGAATCCTGAGTGTGCAGGATAAAGCGGTTATCACATCGGGTGGATATGAGCGATATTTTGAACAGGATGGTAAGACGTATCATCATATTATTGATCCGAAAACCGGATATCCTGCGGAAAATGGATTGACGTCTGTCACGATTGTAAGTGAAGACGGAACATTGGCAGATGGATTGTCTACTTCTCTTTTTATCATGGGAAAAGAGAAAGCGATAGAATTCTGGAAAGCACATAGTGATGAGTTTGACACCATTATGCTGACAAAGGATGGAACACTTTATGTAACGGAAGGAATTGGGGACGATTTCTCAACGGAATTGAATGTGGAAATTGTCAAGCGATAAAAGTGAAGGAGAAGGAAAATGGATATAAAAGATAAGGGAAAGAAAATAAAATCATTTGCACCGGCTCTTTCTGTTGCGTTGGTTACTGCCTGTGTGGCCGGTTCTTTGAGCGGATATGAGGCACCGGTCTATGCCGCACAAGAATCGAAAGCAGAAGCGGTGGGTAATAAAGGGAAAAATGTAACAACGGATAACAAAGAAAAAACGAATGCAGCGAAGGGGAGTTTTGATCTGGCAGATGGTGTTTACAAGGGAACTGGAACAGGATATGCAGGAGACATCACAGTGTCTGTCCAGATAAAGGACAAACAGATTGTAGCAATCGATATTTTGAGTACATCAGATGATGCGGCATTTTTCAATCGTGCAAAGGCAGTAATTGACCGAATCATAGAAGGCCAGACGTTAGATGTTGATACGGTGTCTGGAGCAACATTTAGTTCAAACGGAATTATCAGTGCGGTGAAAAATGCATTGACAGGGGAAAAGGACAGTGGTGAAACTGGAAAGTCACAATCGGGCGGAACTGCCGCAGCAGGAAGCGCAACGTCCGTGGCGCAGGTAGAAGACGCATCGGCATATAAAGACGGAACGTATTATGGAACCGGTACAGGTTTTGGCGGAACTTTGAAGGTGCAGGTGGACATCAGCGGAGGGAAAATTGCTGCGATTCAGATACTGGAAAATAATGATGGAAGTGAGTATATTTCCAAGGCATCATCTATTATCAACGCAATTATTTCCAGTCAGAGCACAAATGTTGATACAGTGTCCGGAGCAACGTACAGTTCAGTTGGAATTATTCAGGCAGTACGCGATGCGCTTAGTCAGGCAGCGGTTAGTGGTTCGGATAACAGCAGTTCAAACAGCAATACAAATCAGTCAGAAAAGAGTGATCAGGCGACAGATGTAATTACTGGAACGGTTCCGTATAAAGAAGGAATTTATTATGGAACAGCGGAAGGATATAGTGGAGATGTCAGGGTTGCAGTTGTTATTCAGGAGCATACGATCAAGGCGATTTTGATTACAGATACGTCGGATGATGAGAGCTTTTTCAATCGAGCAATGGATGTTGTGAAAAATGTCATAAAAAAACAGAACACAGATGTAGATACCGTATCCGGTGCGACATATAGTTCCAAGGGGCTGATAAATGCCATTAAAAATGCATTAAAACAGGCTGAAAAAGTGACGAATGGAGAGTCGACAGAAGAAAAGATCGATACATCGAAACTAGCAGATGCGATTGAAAATGCAAAACAGTTGGATGAGGCAGAATACACAGATGCAACCTGGGCAGTTCTGAAGATTCGATTGCAGGAAGCTGAGGAAGCAATGGAAGCAAAGGAGCAGGCAGCGATTGATAAAGCACTGGACAATCTGAATCAGGCGGTTATATTACTGGAGAAAAAAGATTCGGAAGATGATGACAGCAGTATCTATATCAACGGCACTTATACAGTGATGGTACCATGTGAACCGGATGAAGATGGAGATTTTGATGCATATAATCTGACGATGAATGTAACGATTCGTGATGATAAAATTGTGGCGATTACAGATATTTATGGAGATGGTTCATCTTCAAATAACAGTTATATCAAAAAGGCGGCAAATGGTACTTCAACAAAAGAAGGAATTGTTTCGAAAATCATAAATAAAGGATTGCCGAAAGATATCGATGCGGTATCTGGTGCGACTTGTTCTTCTGATGCAATCATAGCAGGATGTGAAAAAGCTCTGGAAGAAGCAAAACGTCCGGAAAAGACGGAGGCAGAATAAAGATGAGAGAGTTTTGGATCAGAGTGGTAAGCCTGGTTGCTGTTGTTGGAATTCTGATGGGATATAATTCTGTATTGGATGCAAGAGCAAAGGATGAAGAAATTGCCAAATTGCAGGCGAAGGTAACAGAAACTAAAGTTTCAGAAGACGAAGACAGTGCAAAATATAAAGATGGCACCTATCAGGGCGAGGCAGAAGGTTTTGGAGGACCTGTTGCGGTTGAAGTAAAGATAGAAAAAGGAAAAATCGCAGGAATTGATATTACAAGTGCAGAAAAGGAAGATGGAGCATATCTTTCTATGGCAAAAGATATCATTCCGGAAATTATAGAAGCACAGAGTGCAGATGTAGATACGATTAGTGGAGCGACATTTAGCTCAACTGGAATTAAGAATGCTTCACAGGAAGCTTTAGAAAAGGCGGTGAAGTAAGATGAAAAGGTTAGAACTACAATCTATGTCAGCAAAGCAATTGAAAAAAATACATACATGGATAAGAGCGGCAATTCAGCTTCTGTACTTTCTTTTTATTCCTTCCGTGTATACTGCGGCATTTGCCGGAGTGAAATACATATTTACACAGATTGGTGCAGGTGAACAAATTGAACTCACTTCGTTTGTAACGGTTCTTGTTGTAGTCTGTGTATATACGATATTGTTTGGCAGATTTTTCTGTGGATTTGCGTGTGCATTTGGAACTTTGGGAGATGCAGTATATGCTTTGTACAAATATATTTGCAAGAGGTTAAAAAAGAAGCCGCTTCAGATTTCTGATGAATGGGCAGGATGGCTTGACAAGTTGAAATATGCAGTACTTACTTTAATCGTATTATTGTGCTTTGCAGGTGTGTATGGAAAAGCGAAGGGAACAAGCCCATGGGATGTATTTTCTATGATAAGGGCTGGGAACTTTAAGTTGGGCGGTTATATTGTCGGTTTGGTTATATTAATTGTAATTCTTGTGGGAATGTGTCTGGAAGAGCGGTTTTTCTGTAGAAATTTGTGCCCGATGGGAGCAGTATTTTCATTACTTCCGGTGTTACCATTTTTTGCATTGCATCGTACTCGTGAAAACTGTATTAAGGGATGTAAAGCCTGTACAAAGAAATGTCCGTCTGGAATTGGACTTCCGGAGGATGGTTCGCCGAGAGTGGAAGGAGATTGTTTCCAATGTCAGAAGTGCATCGATACTTGTCCGAAAGGAAATATCCATACCGGAATTCAAAGCCTCAAAGGAAATGAAATCTGGTTCACACTTTTTAGAGCTTTGTTACTTGCTGTGATATTAATCTGGTCAGGAGTGTAGGATGAAGAAAAATGATGTCATACTTGGTGGTGGTATTCTCATCGCCGCGCTTCTTTTATTTCTGGTCATGCATTTAACCAGAGGAGAAGAGGGTAATCAGATACAGATTACAGTTGATGGAAACGTATATGGGACCTATTCTCTTGCAAAAGATCAGGTGATTGAAGTAAAAGAGAAGGATTTCTACAATTGTATTCGCATTCAGGACGGAAAGGCATATATGGAAGAAGCAAATTGTCCGGATGGATATTGCGAAGAACAAGGAAAAATCAGTGGACGTACACAGACGATTGTCTGTCTGCCGCATAAACTGGTTGTGGAAGTGTTGGATGCAGAGGGGCTGGAGAATGACAGTGCATCGGAACAGTTACCGGATACCATATCAAAATAAATAAAAGAATTACTGGCCAGTAGTTCTTTGGATAACGCATAGAATGTACAAAACAGATACGATTGGAAAGGAAAACGAAGAGAATGAATCGAAATAAAAAGATTGCAAATATGGCAATGCTTGTTGCAGTTGCAATGATATTCAGTTATGTGGAAAGCCTGATTCCAATCAACTTTGGAGTGCCGGGGATGAAGCTTGGAGTTGCCAATCTGGTTACCGTGACCGGAATTTATTTTCTGGCACTTCCGGAAGTACTGCTGGTAGTAATAATGCGGGTGCTTTTAATTGGATTCCTTTTTGGAAATGGAATGTCGATCATATACAGTCTCGCAGGTGGAATACTAAGTGTTCTGGTCATGGAACTTTTGAAAAAGACAAAAGTATTTTCGGAAGTGGGAATCAGTATAGCAGGAGGAATCACACACAATATCGGGCAACTGATCGTTGCATTGATTGTTGTTGAGAATATAAAACTGGTGTATTATCTTCCGGCACTTTTGATTGCAGGAACTGTAACAGGATTTTTGATTGGAATATTAAGTAAGAAATTGCTTCCGGTTGTAAAAAAGGAAGCGGTAAAATCATTGGAAACAATTTAAATTAGCGTAAGAATGTGTGAATTCACATTCTTTATTTAATGATTATAGGTTAGCAAAAACTAACTTAATAATAAATTTTATCAATAATATCTTTTTAAAAGGAGGAACCTATGAAAAAGAAAAACATAACAACAAAAGCAATGACAATGGCAGTCGCAATGTCAATGGTTGCAGGAATGTGCCCGTCTACGGTATTTGCTGCGACAGGAAGCCAGGTTGCAAAGGATGGGGTGTATACGAGCACAAAACATGTTGTGAACAATCCAGATGATGAGAATGAGTGGACAGAATATGATGTTCAGGTTAAATTGACAGTAGAAAATGGAAAATTTTCAGACATTGTGGTAGAACCCCTCGATGGATATAATGCTGGAGAAAGTGCAAGTTATTTTTCAAAGGCATATGACAAGTCAAAAGGAATAAAAACAAAGTTAGTAGGTCAGGCGGCAACAGAAGACACCATTAAATCCTGGGATACAGTAGGCAGTGCAACACGCACTTCGGAGGCTGTAAAAGCAGCAGCACTAGAAGCGATTCAGAGTGCCGAAGTAGCTACAGCTATAGACGCATCAGCACTGGAACAGGCAATTGCAAGCGCAACCGCATTAAATCAGTCAGATTATACAGCAGATAGCTGGCAGGCAATGCAAGCAGCTTTGACAACAGCACAGAGTGTACTGGCAGCAAAAGAAAGCCAGGAGGCTGTGAATCAGGCAGCAAAATCATTGAATGATGCAATTGGAGCACTGAAAAAAACAGAGGCAGCGGTTGAGAATGAATATTCATATGTTTACGTAGGAATGACATGGGCAGAGTATTGGGCAAATGAAGGAATATATCAGGCAGGAAATACAACATCATCTGACGTACAGGATTCACATGGTGAGTATGATAAAGGTGCATTCGATACAGTAACAAGAGCAACGACAAACCATGGACTTCACAGAGGAAGTTTCCAGTGCGCAGCAACAATATATGATACAGAAGGAAACAGTTATGCTATTTCAAACTGGAATTCATCGACAGAAATTGTATTGACAGATGGAAGCAAGGCTGTATTTACACCGTCAGACAGAAAGACAGGAGAACCTGCAAAAATTAATGGGATTACATTAGATCACTATGATGTTACAGGACTTAAATATGTACCGGTAAAAGTAAAGACAGCAGATCTTTCTACATTAAAAGAAAACTATGCAGTTGTAGAAAATGGTGGAACACTTTCAGGAGGATATGCTGAAAATAACTTGAAGTCATATTCAGTAACAGCAAATGTAACAGAAAATACCTATGGCTTGAAAGAAGCAGAAAAATCTGCGGATGGAAATACATTCACATTCTCTGCTAGAAAAAATGAAGGAACAGAATCCGGAATTAAAGATCAGGCATTAAAAACAGCAACTGGAATTAAGCCAGAAGTAAAAACAGCAAGTGGATCATATGGAGAATTTCTGAGAGTAGACCTCAATGGAAATTATGGTGATCTTGGTTCTAATATGCAGGCAGTAACATGGACATATTATGGAAATGACAGCACATATACAACAGCAATTGGCACATATGGAACAAAATTCGCAGCGGATAACTGGATGCACAAATCAATGGGAATCCAGCTTGGACTGACAGATTCCATCCGATGCCAGTTACCGGAAGGAACAGACGGAACAGGATACTGGAAACTGACGGTACGTGCACTTGGATATGAAGATTATACTTATGAATTCCATGCAACAGCGGATAATATTGTTGCAAAAGAGCAGGACGCAACAGAAGAAGAAAAAGCACAATTGCAGGCAAAAGTAACAGAGGCAGAGGGGCTGAAAGAGACGGATTACACAGCAAGCAGTTGGAGTAATCTGCAGACAGAACTCAAGGAATCAAAGGATCTGCTTACAAAAGATAAACCAACAGAATCAGAGGTAAAAGAGCAGATAAAACATTTGACAGATGCTATCAATAATCTTGAAAAAGCTACCTACGTTCTGATGAACATTCCGTATGATGAATTTTACAAAGCAGAGACAACAAATAATGATGTAAAAGTTGATGCATTTACTTCAGCTACATTGAATAAAACACGTACAACAGGACTTGCAGGCGGTTCTTATCATGCAAATGAAGATGGTTCAAAGATTGATGGTATTACATATGCAGTAAAAGTGGATTCTTCTGTAGATCTTACAAAATATAAAGAAGTAAAAGATACAGATAAGGTAGAAATCACAGTAACCAATCGTGGACAAACATCTACAACAACGCTGGAAGGAAAAGATACGTTATTCCAGAATGAAACATATGCTTATTATCCATTAACAGAGACTCCTGCAAACTACAAAGAAGTTTCACTTGATGAAAATGGCAATCTTGTATTCAGTGAGGTAAAAGGACAGGAAGCAAAAGCTCTGACAGGAGTTACAGCAGAATTATTAACACAGTCTTCTTATGGTGATTATCAGCTTAATCTCGATGGACTTCCGAAAGATGAAATCACATCTTCCAATGTAAATGCGGTTGTTGTAAAAACAACTGATGGAACAGCATATGGTATGCGTCATCTTGAAAATATCTGGAGAGGAAACGAGCTTGCATGGAGCACAGGATACACAGATGCAGTACATGGTTGCCCGACATCTTCAGAACATTATAAATCCATGATGGGCAAGACCATCGATAGTATTGAATATTACACAACAAATGGTGTGTATACAATCGATATTGAAGATATTTATGTTCCAGTAAAATTTGCAAAAGCAGAGGATGCAGTTAAAGTTGCAGATGCTGATATTTCAGCAGGTAAGACAACAATAGACTTGAATCTTCAGGATGATTTTGATCCAGAGTATATTGTAGATGGATTGGATGTCACAGTAGAAGGTAATGTACTGACATATAAGAAGGCTACAACAGGCAGAAAAGCAGCTTCAGTTGATCCGGGAAAATATACACTTACTGTAAAAGACAAAAATGGTAAATATGCGGATATTGCAACATCATTCCTTCTTACAACAGCAGATATGCCAGCAGCTTATGATACAGAAAATAAGAAACTTGTAGAGGCAGAAGGCTTTGAGGCAGATGCGTTAAGTGCGTATATCGGAAATATTTCATCTGTAAATGTAGATGGAACAGATTATAAAGCAAGTGGAAGAGGCGCTGTACAGATTATTGATAAGGATGGAAAAATTAAGACAGATGCTGCACCATTCAAGGATGCTGAAGCAGGAAAAGAGTTCCAGATTACAGTAACAGCAACAGGATATACAACACCGCTTACATTTACATATAAAGTAGCCGGCGAAACTCCAGCCCCTTCAGTAGTAGATACATCAGCTCTGGAAGCATCTATTGCAGAGGCAGACGGATTAAAAGAAGCAGACTACACAGCAGATAGCTGGAAAGCATATCAGGCGGCGCTTGCAAATGCAAGAAGTGTAGCAGAAGCAAAAGAAAGTCAAGAAGCAGTAGATCAGGCAAAAGCAACATTAGATGCAGCAAAAGCGGCACTTGTAAAAGCAGAGCAGCCAGCAGAAATTGATACTTCATCATTGGCAAAAGCAATCTCTGATGCAGAAGCATTAAAAGAAGCAGATTATACAGCAGATAGCTGGAAAGCACTGCAGAGTGCACTTACAAATGCTAAGAATGCATTAGAAGCAAAAGAAAGCCAGACAAAGGTAGATGATGCAGCAAATACATTGAATAATGCGATCAAAGGATTGGTTAAGAAGTCTGCTCAGACAACACAGACAACAAATAAGACAAACAATACAACTAATAAAACAGGCACTACAGGAACTACAACAAAAGCGAGTGGAACGAAAACAGGAGATGTAACAAGTGTGCTTGGTTGGTTAGGTCTTGCGGTATCTTCACTTGGTGCAGGTGTCGGCGGAGTGACATGGAAGAGAAGAAAACGCAAATAAGAGTGTAGTTATTACTACTCATTCATGCCAGATAGGTGCCAGATAGGGACGGGGTTTGGTGGCTCTTTCGCGAGCGAAAGGCCACCAAACCCCGTCCCTGTCTGTTTTTTTTATTATTTTCATGGAAATTGAACATGTTTCTGGAATTTTTATCATATCTTAAAAGTGTAGTTTTTTTTATAATGTAATTATCAAATTGAAAGCGATAAAAAGGAGGACAAGAACTATGAAAAAGAAAAAAATAATTGCTATGCTTCTTTGTACAGCAATGGTTGGTGGAATGGTCGCAGGATGCGGAAGCACAGGAAGTAGCGACGAAGGTTCAAAAAGTGCAAAAGGCGATGCAAAAGGAAAAGTTTATTATTTGAATTTCAAACCAGAGCAGGCAGATCAGTGGGTAGACCTGGCAGAGAAATATACAGAAGAGACAGGTGTACAGGTAGATGTACAGACAGCAGCTTCTGGAACATATGAGTCACAGTTAAAATCAGAGATGGCAAAAGACGAAGCTCCTACACTGTTCCAGGTAAATGGACCGGTTGGACTGGCTACATGGAAAGATTACTGCTATGACTTATCAGACAGTGCAATTTACAAAGACCTCCAGAGCGATGATTATGCACTTAAAGATGGTGATGAAGTAAAAGGTATTGCATACGTAATCGAGACATATGGTCTGATTTACAACAAAGCATTATTGAATAAATATTTCGAGTTACCAGATGCAGAGATTACATCAATTGATGATCTGAATAACTTCGATGCATTGAAGAAAGTTGCAGATGGAATCCAGGCACATAAAGATGACCTTGGAGTAGAAGGAGCATTTACATCAGCAGGTATGGATTCTTCTTCTGACTGGAGATTCAAAACTCATCTTGCAAACCTTCCAATTTACTATGAATACAAAGATGAAGGAATTTCATCAACAGATGCAATCAAAGGAACTTACCTTGATAATTACAAACAGATTTGGGATCTGTATCTGAAAGATTCTACTTGCGATCCAAGCATGATCTCATCTAAGACAGGTGATGATGCAGCATCTGAGTTCGCACTTGGTGAAGCAGTATTCTATCAGAATGGTACATGGGCTTACAATGATATCAAAGATAATGAAGTAGCTGACGAGGATCTTGGAATGCTTCCAATCTACATTGGTGTAGACGGAGAAGAAGATCAGGGACTTTGTACAGGATCTGAGAACTACTGGTGTGTAAATAAAAACGCATCTGAAGAAGATATCCAGGCAACACTTGATTTCTTACAGTGGGTAGTAGAAAGTGATGAAGGAAGAGATGCTATAGCAAATGAAATGGGATTTGTAACACCATTTACAACATTTGATGAGTATCTTCCAGCTAATCCACTCGTAGAAGCAAACAGCGAATATACAAAAGCAGGAAAAACACCTGTAAGCTGGAACTTCACAACAATGCCATCAGAACAGTGGAAAAACGACCTTGGAAGCGCACTTCTTGAGTATGCACAGGGAACAGGACAGTGGGATGCAGTACAGAAAGCATTCGTAGATGGCTGGGCAACAGAATATGCAGCAGCAAACGAATAGGTAGTAATATTAGAAAATGAGCAGTAGAAAATTATGGAAAAAGCAATAAAAAAATATTTTCCGGTTTTTGTACTCCCGACATTGGTTGCATTTACAATTGGATTTATAGCACCATTTCTTTTGGGAATCTATTTATCCTTTTGTAAATTCACAACCGTGACGGATGCAAAATTTATGGGATTTAAAAACTATACGAAAATTTTAGAAGACTCAACATTTTTCCATGCCACATGGTATACGGCACTATTTACAATTGTGACAGTGCTTTTGATCAATGTGATTGCATTTGCGGTAGCATTGTTATTGACCAAGGGAATTAAAGGAACAAATATTTTCAGAACAGTATTTTTCATGCCGAACTTAATCGGTGGTATCGTACTTGGTTATATCTGGCAGCTTCTGTTAAATGGTATTCTGGCAATTGTTGGAAAAACATTGACATATTCTTCAGTGTATGGATTTTGGGGATTAGTCATTCTGATGTGCTGGCAGCAGATAGGTTATATGATGATCATTTATGTATCCGGTATTCAGAATATCCCGGGAGAATTGATCGAGGCTGCAAAAATTGATGGGGCAAGTCCAAGTCAGATATTAAAAAGTGTAACAATTCCGATGGTAATGCCATCTATCACAATTTGTACATTTTTAACTTTGACAAATGGATTTAAACTGTTTGACCAGAACCTGGCACTGACAAATGGTGCTCCGTCAAAAATGTCAGAAATGCTTGCACTGAACATTTACAATACATTCTATGGAAGAACAGGATATGAAGGTGTTGGACAGGCAAAAGCAGTTGTATTCTTCATTATTGTAGGCCTTATTGCACTCATTCAGAATAAGATGACAACTTCGAAGGAGGTGCAGCAGTAATGGGAACAAGAAAAGCAAAACACGGATGGCTGTTGACCATCATTTTCACAATCATTAGTCTGGCATACCTTTATCCGATAGCACTTGTATTTATTAACTCTTTTAAGAAGAAAGCATATATTAGTAAATTTCCATTTAAAATTCCAACTGACAAAATGTTTGTCGGACTGGAGAACTATACACGAGGAATTGAGAAGACAGGTCTCATTCAGGCATTTGGATGGAGCTTGTTTATCACAATCGGTTCGGTGGCAGTGATTATTCTTTGCTGTTCTATGTGTGCATGGTATATCAGCAGAGTACATACAAAGGTTACAAAAGCAATTTATGTAATGTGCTTATTTGCAATGGTAGTACCATTCCAGATGGAAATGTATACATTGTCAAAAATTGCAAATATGTTAAAGCTTGGAAATCCTTGGGGAATCATTATTATTTATCTGGGATTTGGAGCCGGATTGTCGGTATTTATGTTTACCGGATTCATGAAATCGATTCCGCTTGAAATTGAAGAAGCAGCTATGATTGATGGCTGCACACCAATCCAGACATTCTTTAAAATTGTACTTCCAATTACAAAACCTACTTGTGTGACAATCACAATTTTGCAGGCAATGTGGATTTGGAATGACTATCTGCTTCCATCACTTGTGCTGGATGCAAGAAAATATAAAACAGTTCCGATGGCTGTTCAGTATCTGAAAGGTGGATATGGTTCAGTTGATATGGGAGCTATGATGGGTACTTTGGTACTCGCAATCGTTCCAATTATTATCTTCTATTTATTCTGTCAGAAATACATTATCGAAGGTGTTGTTGCAGGAGCAGTTAAAGGTTAAACCTTGTAAAAAGAAGATGGATAAACTAAAATAAAAGAGAGAAACTTTATTATATGATAACAGCAGTATTTTTTTGGGAATAAGAAATACTGCTGTTTTCGGACGTTAAAAAGGAATAGTGGGTATGGTTACAATATTAATTGCAGATGATGAAAAACTGGAACGCAACGGAATAAAATTATTGTTGAAAAGAGAAGGGGCAGAGTGTGAAATTCTGGAAGCTGAAAATGGAAAAGTGGCACTGGGGATTTTGATGGATCGGAAAGTGGATATTCTGTTTTCTGATATTAAAATGCCATATATGAATGGGCTTGAGCTTACAGAAAAAGCGAGAGAGTTATATCCAGATCTGGAGATTATTATTTTCAGCGGGTATAACGATTTTACTTATGCAAGAGATGCTTTGCGTTATGGGGTGGTTGATTATGTGCTAAAGCCTGTCAATCCGAAAGAATTTCACAAGACATTTGAACGTGTGCAAGGAAAAATCCAAAGCAGGATTGAAGATGAAGAAAAACAGACAAGACAGGGGGATTATCTGAAAAAATATTTTCTTCAAAATTATCTTTACAAAGGAAATGTTGAAGATTACCAACAGGTCCAGGCGTATGCACAGGAAATGACAGATGAGAAGAATCCATATATCAGAATGATAATAGCGAGCAGTACCAATCATTTCTTTGAAACAGAGGAAGAACATTTTGTTGAAAGCTTAAAAGAAAAGTTAAAAAGAGACTTTTTTTACCTGAATCTGAATTCAAATGAGTCACTATTTTTATTCAGAGAAAAATATACAGATTATGAAGAACTGGCAAATCAATTAAATCATTTTTTTCAACAGCACTATGATACAAACTGCTATTTTGCGGTAAGCAGGGAAGTAAGCGGTATTCAAGAAATGCCAGAGGAATTTCAGCAGTTAGAACAGTTGCTGGAAGAAAAATTTTATCAGCCGAAGCAACATATATTTGTACATGGAAAAAAGGTGGAGTCAACAGAAGATGTTATTGTTGAAGACTCAGAGATATTAAATAATATTTCAGAGGATATTAAGTTCAAAGATATTACACATTTATGGCAGGATTTCCATCGGTTGGAGCAGAAATATACGACAGATAAACCTTATTCGGAAATGTACGCAAAATTTGTTTTTTCAAGCATTTTAAAGGAAGTTTATGAAGCAATGTCTTCATCGGAAGAAAAAAGATTATCAAAAAAAGTAGATCAATTATATCATTGTAAGACAATACAGGATGTGCGTTCCATCACATCCACTGCGATACAGGAGCTGGAGAATTATTTACAAGAACAAAATGAAGGGTTCCGAAGTGAAATCACAGAAGTTAAGAGTTATATTTACCACAATTATGAAAAAGAATTGAATGTTGAGATACTGTCAGAAAAGGTATACTTGTCGGCTGGATATTTAAGTGCGATTTTTAAAGAAGCGACGGGGATGAACCTGAATCGATTTATACGAGAGGTGCGAATGAACAAGGCAAAAGAGTTGTTGGAAAATTCGACAAAGAAGATTACACAGATTGCAAGAGAAGTAGGATTTTCAAATACATCATATTTCTGTCGAAGTTTTAGAGAATTCTTTGGAAGTACACCTGAGTCATGTCGAAAAGGAGAGATGGATGATAAGGAAACTGAAGCAGAAGTATAAAGACTTAAAATATCGTTATAAGACTACACTTATAATTGTACTGGCGGGAATACTTCCGGTAGTGATTAGTGTCATATATATGCAGATTGGAATTCTGAAATCTCTTAGAGAGCAGGAAACAGGCAGTATGCAGAGTTCATTGAATCAGGCGGTTGATACGCTGGAAGGACAGACTCAGATATATGAGAATCTGATTAATTATTTGTCATATTCTCAGAACCTGAGAAATGTTTTAAGTCAGACTGGAGAGAGTGATTACGAAAAGTATGTTCAGTATAAAAATATAGTAGATCCGTTGTTGGAAATGCCACAGGTATATCACAAGGAAATTCAGGGAATAACAATTTATTCAGGGAATATTGATGTGGCACATGGTTCATCACTTATTCCGATGGAAGAAATAAAAGGAAAAGAGTGGGCCAAACATTTAACTGACAGTTCAATACTTGAATGGTTTGTGCAACGAGGTGCTGATAAGGAGATTGTTGCAGCAAGAAAATTTTATGATAATGATGATATCACAGCAGTGCTTGCGATGAATCTGGACTATTCGGCGATGCTCGAGCCATTTACTTCGTTATTGAAGAATAATGCAGGAGGGATTATTCTTGATGAAGCTGGAAAAGTGATATATTCCGGTTATTCTATGGATGAAGCATATAGACCAAAATCTCCGGAGTCGTTGGAGTATTTACAAAAGAACTATGTATGCATGGGGCGTGAGATGGAAAGTATGGGATGGTATTTTTATTTGTATCGTCCTGAAGAAATTATTACAAAGTCAGCATATATACTTGTTTTGCGTAATATTCCGATTATATTATTATGTATCGTTTTACTGATTGTTTTAGGGTATGCATTTTCAAAACGATTGGTTTCTTGCCTGGAACGATTGACAGAGAATATGAATCAGGTCCATCGTGGATTTCGTAAAGTAACAGTGGACAGTGATTCTAAAGATGAGGTCGGAACGCTAATCCGTTCTTTCAAACGAATGATGGAAGAATTAAATAAATTAATATCGGAAGTGTATGAGGCTAAAATCGAGCTTCAGCATACGGAGATGAGAGCGTTGCAGGCGCAGATCAATCCACATTTTTTGTATAATTCACTGTCTATTATTAACTGGAAAGCAATAGAGGCAGAAGAGGATGAGATCAGTAAGGTGACGTTGGATTTGTCTACATATTATCGAACCAGTTTGAATCGTGGTGAGACAATGACAACTGTTGAAAATGAAATCCGAAATATCAGGGCATATTTGAATATTCAATTAATCATGCATGATAATAGTTTCCGGGTTGAAGAGGAGATTGATGAAAGCTGTTATCAGATAATGACACCAAAATTGATTTTACAGCCCCTTGTAGAAAATGCGATAGATCATGGACTTGATCCTCTTGAAAAAGAAGAAAAAGTTCTTACGATTCGTGTACGAAAGGAAGAAAATCAGGTTGTATTCCAGGTTCAGGATAATGGAAATGGAATGCCGCAGGAAAAAGCAGAACAAATACTGGGAATTCAGTCTCCTGGATATGGCGTTCATAATGTGTATGAAAGAATTAAACTGCTATATAAAGAAAATGGAGAAATGAGAATTGTGAGCGAAGAAGGAAGAGGAACTATGGTAGAAATTCGGATTCCGGAAAAACAGGAAAAGGAATACGAAGACAGAATTTAGGATGAGAAGGGAAGAATATAATGAAATACCATAGATACAATAAAAAAACAGCGAGAAAACGATTCCCGATTAAACAAAGAATCAAAGCAATTGCAGGATGCATGGTATTGTGTATCACCTTAGTAGGAGGAAACTGTCTGGAGGTGTCAGCAGTTCAAAAGGAGAAAAAATTAAAAGAGAGAGTTCTTGAGCGAGCAGAACATTCTGCATATGGAGCATATCCGGAGACGATTACATATACGCTTGGGAAAATAGCCGGGGCAAAAAATGCAAACCTTCCGTTGGGAGATACTTACGAGGATAATGCATACACAAGATATTTAAAAAAGCTGCTGAATATTCAAAACCGGGATGTTTTTGAACTGGAAGATGGAACGACCTATGAACAGGCTGTGGAAATGGCAATACAGGATAAAGAAATTCCGGATGTTCTTGTTGTAAAGGGTTTGGATACGTTAAAAGAACTGGTAGAACGGGGGATGATAGAAGATTTGTCTTCTGTGTACGAAGAATGTGCAACAGACCGAATTAAGGAAATGTATGCCAGTTACGGAACAAGTGTCCTGGATTCAGCTACATTTGACGGGAAGTTATACGCATTTCCAGATACGGTGATCGATCATGGCTCAATGCTTTTATGGCTCAGAAGTGACTGGATGGAAGAACTGGGACTGGCAGAACCGAAAACAATGGATGAGGGGATGGAGATCATTCGTCAGTTTGTAGAACACGATATGGCAGGAGGTCATAAAACAATCGGAATTGCATGTAGTACAGAAATGATATCAGAGAGCAGTTCAACTTATGGTGTGGATCCGATTTTCATAGAAATGGGTTCCATGCCGGGCAAATGGATTTTACAGGACGATGGAAGTGTGGTATACGGTTCTGTGACAAGTCAGACAAAAGATGCGTTGGCATATTTACATGAACTATACGAAAACGGAATAATTGACTCGAGGTTTCTTCTTAGAAAGACAGAAAATCTGGATCAAATGATTGCAGATGGTACTTGCGGGGCTGTTTTTGGAAAATGGTGGGCACCGAATAACCCGTTGAGCAGTACAAGCCGGGCAAATGAATCCGCTGTATGGAAGCCTTATTTGCTGACAAATAAGAAACAGTTACAAACTTTGGAATCTTATAAAGACTGGCAGTATGTGGTGGTGAGAAAAGGATATGAACATCCGGAAATTGTAGGAAAATGTATAAGTGTATTATTTGATTATACAAGGTATCAAGACCGGAATGCATCTGAGATTAATGATTATTTCTCGTTAAATGTAGACCCGACAGCCAGACCGATGAATATAAATGTAGATTATTGGGATGCCCTATATCGAACAACAGAGCATATACAACAGGCTTTGGATGGAACCATAAAAGTAAACAGCCTGACAGGGATTGAAAAGGCATATTATCAGACGTGTAAATCTTATATGAAAGGATATTTGACGACAGCAACTGCCTGGGCATCTTATGCATCCCGTATGCAGGCAGTACCTCTGTTGGCAAAATCAGAATCAGGACGAGGAAACCAGCCATTGTCTATGGGAGATGCAGATGGAGAAATTCCGCAGTCATTGCAGGAACTGGAACAGGCAACATTTTTACAGATTGTCTGTGGAGAAAAGCCACTCTCGTATTTTGACGAATTTGTTCAGGAATGGTATAGTTCTGGAGGGGACAAATTGACTCAAGAAGTACAAAAAGGATATGATGAAAAGAATAAATAAAAGTTCTCAGATTTAACAGGAGTGGGAAATGAAGGGAAAAGTAATATTGAAAAAAATTGGGATAGGAATAATCACGACAGCATTATTATTATCTAAGCCAATGCAAATGGTGTATGCGGAGGAAGGAAATAATCCAGAGGCAACAGAAGAAGCCGCAGATGCGAATCCGGAAGAGAAGACAAAAGGGCAGATCGCAGCCGAGGAGGCTGCAAAAAAACAGGCATCCTATGACACACCGGTAGATACAAATGCCTTGGAAAACTGGCCGACAGGGCCGAATGTATATGCGGCATCAGCAATTGTCATGGATATTGATAGCGGTGCAGTCCTTTACGGAAAACAGATAGATGAAAAACGATATCCTGCAAGTATTACAAAACTGCTTACTGTATTAGTTGCATTGGAAAATGCAAATCTGACAGACAAGATTACATTTACAGATGAATGTTTAAATTTTTTAGAGTGGGATGATGCAAATATCGGAATGCGTGTCGGAGAAGAGATTACGCTCGAAGAGGCACTTTATGGGGTGTTACTGGCATCAGCAAATGAAGTTTCTTATGCTGTTGCAAAGAATGTCGGGGAAAATCTTGGCATAGGGTATGATGGATTTATTGAATTAATGAATGAACGTGCACAGGAGCTTGGATGTAAAAATTCGCACTGGGTTAATGCAAATGGTCTTCATGACGAAAATCATTATACAACGGCTTACGATATGGCACTGATTGCATCAGCGGTCTATCAGAAAGAAGATTTCCAGAGAATCGAGCAGACCTTGGAGTATAAACTGGGCAAGACAAATCTGGTAGAGGAAGAACGTATTCTGGATCAGAACCATAAGATGCTCTGGCCGGAAAACTATTATTATTATCCATATGCAAAGGCCGGAAAAACAGGATATACAGACCAGGCAAAGACAACGCTTGTGACGATGTCAGATAATGGAAATATGAGACTGGCAGTGGTTGTGCTAGGGGATTATGGCGTGGATGCATATGAAGATACAAGAAATATATTTGAGGATGGATTTGGAAATTTTCGGAAAGTTATGTTGTCCGAACTATCAAAGTCGGAGGATATTGAAAGTTTTGCAGATAATAACGCCTATGTAGTCTTGCCGGAAGCAGTTGATTTTACAAATGTGGACTGTGAAATTCAGTTGTCGGACAGTGATGTTAATAATGCCGATATGGCAACAGCAGTATATACTTACCAGGGAAATATTGTAGGAAAAGCAGAAGTTAAGGTAAGTGATATTTACAAAGCAAAACAGAGTGCAGCGGTGACAGAGAAAAAGGATTCGAAGAAATCGACCCAGACAGGAGCATCAAAAGACGAGGAAATTTCATGGAAAGGGTACCTGCCATTGATTGTAATGGGAGGCATTACAGTAGCAATATTGTTTGTGTTTTTACCAATTTGGCTACATCTTCAGAGGAAGAGAAGGAAGAACCGAAGAAGAAGGTAAAACGAATAAAGAAATAATCAGGGGCAGGTATGAGTGGTGTCATATCTGCCCCTGATGGGTATGTGCTACTTTGCATTTACTACTTGTGCAACCTTCTCTTTGTCAGGATTTGCTATGATTCCTTTGTCAGTTATGATTGCAGTAATTAATTCATGAGGAACAACATCAAATGCCGGATTATATACTTTTACTCCTTCCGGAACTGTTCGCTTGCCAAAACCACAAGTTATTTCCTCCGCACTTCGCTCTTCAATCGGGATATCGTCTCCGGTTGGTGTGTTCATATCAATTGTTGAAACCGGACCTGCAATATAAAATGGAATATTATGATGTTTTGCTAAAACAGCAACGGAATATGTACCAATCTTATTCGCGGCATCTCCATTCGCTGCAACTCTGTCACAGCCAACAATTACGGCGTCAATTTTTCCTTGTTTCATTACCATTCCAGCCATATTATCTGTAATAACCGTAACATCAACACCGGCTTGATTTAATTCCCAAGCTGTTAAACGTGCACCTTGTAATAAAGGTCTTGTCTCATCTGCGTATACCTTGAAATGAATGTTTCTTTCTTTTCCTAATAACATTGGAGATAATGCTGTTCCATAATGTACAGTTGCCAGTCCACCGGCATTACAATGCGTCAATAATGTCATTCCGTCTTTTAACAATGTCAATGCATTTTCGCCAATTGATATGCATGCATTCTCTTCGTATTTCTCAATGTTTATAGCTGTTTCTTCCAATGCCTTCTGGCACACATCATTTGATCCATTAGCATATTTTTCTCCGGTTTCTTTCATCCTGTCTAATGCCCAAAACAAGTTTACTGCCGTAGGTCTGGAAGTTGCCAGATATTCGATAGTTTCTTTTAAGTTTTTATGATATTCAGCAGTACTTTCTTTGACATGTTTCTGCATTTCTATTGCAACACCATAACCTGCTCCAACCCCGATCGCAGGTGCTCCTCTGACACAGAGCATTTTAATAGCATCCCACATTACCTGTGCGTCTCTGATTTCCATAAATTTCACTTCTTCAGGTAATAAAGTTTGATCTAATACTTTTACATAAGTTTCTTTCCATTCTACTGGTTTGATCATACCACTCATCTTTTACTCCTCCTAATGTTTTTGTGACCGACAAGATATCCTGTATTTTTCTCCCATTAATTAAGATAATTCTAGCATAAAGGTTTTGAAAATAGAAGTGCGTGGGTTGGTAATAGAAAAAATTGTCGAGGAAAACAACAAATATCCTTGTCAAGCCCTTGACGAAACCTTGATTTCTCCGTATAATTTACACTGTGAAATTTATAAAAACTATGAAAAACGATGACGAAGACAGTAGGGAATACCCGAAAGTTACAGCGAGCCGGAGATGGTGTAAGACCGGTACGAGTAAGACATTCTTGAATATCACTTCCGAGTTGCAATTGATGAAACAGCGGATTGATCAATAGATTAGATGGAGTAGCAATTGCCGGAGTTCCACCGTTACAGGAACGCATATGAACATAGCAGAAAAGCTTTGGAGTATGTTGTAACAGGTGGTTTATAAACGAAGATTTAACCCTTCGTCCTATTACAAGGACGGAGGGATTTTTTCATTATTAAAAGAAAGGAAGAATAACATGTATCAGAAAGTTTCTACAGACATGAATTTTGTCGAGCGTGAAAAAGAAGTTGAAAAGTTCTGGGAAGACAATCAGATTTTCCAGAAGAGTATGGAAGAAAGAGAAGGAAGTCCAATGTATACATTTTACGATGGACCTCCGACAGCTAATGGTAAACCACATATCGGTCATGTGTTGACTCGTGTAATCAAAGATATGATTCCTCGTTACCGTACAATGAAAGGTTATGAAGTTCCTCGTAAAGCAGGATGGGACACACATGGTCTTCCGGTAGAATTGGAAGTTGAAAAATTGCTTGGACTGGATGGAAAAGATCAGATTGAAAAATATGGTCTGGAGCCATTTATCAACAAATGTAAAGAGAGTGTCTGGAAATATAAAGGAATGTGGGAAGACTTCTCAAGTACAGTTGGATTCTGGGCTGATATGGAGAAACCATATGTCACATATGACAATAATTTTATCGAGTCTGAATGGTGGGCATTAAAAACAATCTGGGATAAAGGACTTCTTTACAAAGGATTTAAGATCGTACCTTACTGTCCTCGTTGTGGAACACCGCTTTCAGCACAGGAAGTTGCTCAGGGATATAAAGATGTCAAAGAACGTTCAGCAGTTGTTCGTTTCAAGGTAAAAGATGAGGACGCATATATTCTTGCATGGACAACAACACCTTGGACATTGCCATCAAACCTTGCACTTTGTGTGAATCCAAAAGAGGATTATGTAAAAGTAAAAGCAGCAGACGGATATACTTATTATATGGCAGAGGCATTGCTTGACACAGTACTTGGACGTCTGGCAGAAGAAGGTCAGGCAGCATACGAAGTACTTGAGAGATATAAAGGTAAAGACCTGGAATACAAAGAGTATGAGCCATTGTATCAGTGTGCAGCAGATGCAGCAGAAAAACAGCGCAAAAAAGCATTTTTCGTTACATGTGATGAATATGTAACATTGACAGATGGTACAGGTGTTGTTCATATCGCACCAGCATTTGGTGAAGACGATGCGAATGTAGGAAGAAATTATGATCTTCCATTTGTACAGCTTGTAACAGAAAAAGGTGAGATGGCTGACAGCACTCCATTTGCAGGATTATTTGTGAAAAAAGCAGACCCGGAAGTACTCAAAGATCTGGATGCTAAGGGATTGCTGTTCGATGCACCAAAATTTGAGCATAGCTATCCTCACTGCTGGAGATGTGATACTCCACTGATTTACTACGCTCGTGAGTCTTGGTTTATCAAGATGACAGCTGTTAAGGATGATTTGATCGCAAATAATAATACAATCAACTGGATTCCTGAAAGCATTGGAAAAGGACGTTTCGGTGACTGGCTTGAAAATGTTCAGGACTGGGGTATCAGCCGTAACCGTTACTGGGGAACACCACTGAATATCTGGCAGTGTGAATGTGGACATATGCATTCAATCGGAAGTATTGAGGAACTGAAGTCTATGTCCGACAATTGTCCTGATGATATTGAACTGCACCGTCCATATATTGACGATGTAACAATTAAGTGTCCAAAGTGTGGTAAAGAAATGCACCGTGTACCGGAAGTAATTGACTGTTGGTTTGACAGCGGATCAATGCCTTTCGCACAGCATCATTATCCATTTGAAAATAAAGAGATTTTTGAAAAACAGTTCCCGGCTCAGTTTATTTCAGAGGCTGTAGACCAGACTCGTGGATGGTTCTATTCGCTGCTGGCAATTTCTACATTGTTGTTCAATAAAGCACCTTACCAGAATGTAATCGTACTTGGACACGTGCAGGATGAGAACGGCCAGAAGATGAGTAAATCTAAGGGAAATGCGGTTGATCCGTTTGATGCATTACAGCAGTACGGAGCAGATGCGATCCGTTGGTATTTCTACGTTAACAGTGCACCATGGCTGCCAAACCGTTTCCACGGAAAAGCTGTTATGGAAGGACAGCGTAAATTCATGGGAACATTGTGGAACACATATGCGTTCTTCGTATTGTATGCAAATATTGACGAATTCGATGCTTCAAAATATACATTGGAATATGACAAATTATCAGTTATGGATAAATGGTTATTGTCAAAACTGAACACATTGATTAAAACAGTGGATGACAATCTTGCAAACTACAAAATTCCAGAGAGTGCAAGAGCACTTCAGGATTTCGTAGATGATATGAGTAACTGGTATGTAAGACGCAGCCGTGAGCGTTTCTGGGCAAAAGGAATGGAGCAGGATAAGATCAATGCATACATGACATTGTATACAGCACTTGTAACTGTTTCAAAAGTTGCTGCACCAATGATTCCATTTATGACAGAGCAGATTTATCAGAATCTGGTAAGAAGCGTAGATCAGACAGCTCCAGAAAGTATCCATCTTTGTGATTATCCTGTTGTAAATGAGGATTACATTGATACAGAGCTTGAAGCAAATATGGAAAATGTACTCAAACTTGTTGTAATGGGACGTGCCTGCAGAAATACATCTAACATTAAGAACCGTCAGCCAATCGGACAGATGTTTGTGAAAGCAGAATTCACATTACCTGAATTTTACCAGGAAATCGTTGCAGATGAGCTGAATGTAAAGAATGTTAAATTTACAGATGATGTAAGAGACTTTACTTCATATAGCTTTAAACCACAGTTAAAGACAGTTGGACCAAAATATGGTAAAATGTTGGGTGGAATTAAGAAAGCTCTCGATGCAATAGATGGTAATGCAGCAATGGATGAATTAAATGCGAGTGGTTCATTAAATCTGGATGTAGATGGTCAGGAAATTACATTGTTCAAAGAAGATTTGTTGATTGATACAGCTCAGATTGAAGGATATGTATCAGAAAATGATAATGGAATTACAGTAGTTCTTGATACAAACCTGACTGAAGAACTTCTTGAGGAAGGATTTGTAAGAGAGATTATCAGTAAAATCCAGACAATGCGTAAAGAAGCCGGATTTGAAGTTATGGACAAGATCCGAGTTACTTATACAGGAAGCGAAAAAGCAGAAAGCATTTTTGCTAAATACGCAGAAAGCATTAGCAGTGAAGTGCTTGCTGAGGAAGTTACAAAAGCAGAACCAGCCGGTTATGTAAAAGAGTGGAAGATAAACGGCGAGCAAGTTACAATGGGAGTTTGGAAAGAGGGGATGTAAAACCATGTACAGCAAAAGATTTGAGAAGGAAGCATTTAAAGCGGCTGTAAAAGAGAATGTAAAAACATTATATCGTAAGAAGATTGAAGAAGCTTCAAAGCAGCAGATTTTCCAGGCAGTATCATATGCAGTAAAAGATATTATCATGGATGATTGGTTTGAGACACAGAGCAAGTACGAAGAAGAGAATGTAAAAACAGTATATTACATGTCAATGGAATTCTTGATGGGACGTGCGCTGGGTAACAACCTGATCAATATGACAGCATATACAGAAGTAAAAGAAGCTCTGGATGAGATGGGAATCGATCTGAACGTGATTGAAGACGAAGAACCAGATGCAGCTCTTGGAAACGGTGGTCTCGGTAGATTGGCTGCCTGCTTCCTGGATTCTCTTGCAACATTGAATTACCCTGCTTATGGATGTGGAATCCGCTATCGTTATGGAATGTTCAAACAGAAAATTAAAGACGGATATCAGGTGGAGACACCAGATAACTGGTTAAAAGAAGGAAATCCATTTGAACTTCGTCGTGAAGAATATGCAAAGGAGGTTCGCTTTGGCGGAAATATCCGTTTTGAGAAAAATCCTGAGACAGGACGTGATGAGTTTATTCAGGAAAATTATGAATCAGTACTTGCAATCCCATACGATATGCCAATCATTGGATACGGAAACCATGTAGTAAATACATTACGTATCTGGGATGCACAGGCAATTGTTGATTTCCAGCTTGATTCATTTGACCGTGGAGACTATCACAAAGCAGTAGAACAGGAAAATCTGGCAAAAACAATTGTTGAAGTACTTTATCCTAATGATAATCATTATGCAGGAAAAGAGCTTCGTTTAAAACAGCAGTATTTCTTCATTTCTGCAAGTTTGCAGGAGCTGATTGCAAAATATAAGAGAACAAATAGTGATGTTCGTAAACTTTACGAAAAAGTTGTTATTCAGATGAATGATACACATCCAACAGTTGCAGTACCTGAACTGATGCATCTGCTCATCGACCAGGAAGGTCTGACATGGGAAGAGGCATGGGATGTTACAACTAAGACATGTGCTTACACAAACCATACAATTATGGCAGAAGCATTGGAAAAATGGCCAATCGACCTCTTCTCTAAACTGCTTCCACGTATTTACCAGATTGTGCAGGAGATTGATCGCCGTTTTGTAAATGAAGTAAGAGCAAAATATCCTGGAAATGAAGAAAAAGTACGTAAGATGGCAATTCTCTGGGATGGTCAGGTACGTATGGCTAACATGGCAATCATCGCAGGATTCTCTGTAAATGGTGTTGCAAAACTTCATACAGAAATTTTGAAAAACGAGCAGCTGAAAGATTTCTATGAAATGATGCCAGAGAAATTTAACAATAAGACAAATGGTATTACACAGAGACGTTTCCTTGCTCATGGTAATCCGCTTCTTGCTGACTGGGTAACAGATAAGATTGGTGACGGATGGATTACAGACCTTGCACAGATTTCAAAATTGAAACCATATGCAGAAGATGAAAAAGCAAGAAAAGAATTTATGGATATCAAATATCAGAATAAAGTCCGTCTTGCAAAATATATCAAAGAACACAATGGAATCGATGTGGATCCACGTTCTATCTTTGATGTACAGGTAAAACGTCTGCATGAGTACAAACGTCAGTTATTAAATATTCTGCATGTTATGTATCTGTATAATCAGATCAAAGAGCATCCGGAGATGTCATTCTATCCAAGAACATTTATCTTTGGTGCAAAGGCAGCGGCAGGATATCAGCGAGCAAAAGAGACAATCAAACTGATCAACTCAGTTGCAGATGTTGTAAACAATGACAGAAGCATCAACGGAAAGATCAAGGTCGTATTTATCGAAGATTATCGTGTATCAAACGCTGAGTTGATTTTTGCGGCAGCAGATGTCAGCGAACAGATTTCTACAGCATCAAAAGAAGCTTCAGGTACAGGAAACATGAAGTTTATGCTGAATGGTGCTCCAACACTTGGAACAATGGATGGGGCCAATGTGGAAATCGTAGAAGAAGTTGGTATTGAAAATGCATTTATCTTCGGATTGAGCTCAGAAGAAGTTATCAACTATGAAAACAATGGCGGATATAACCCAACAGATATTTATTTCAATGATTGGGAGTTGAAGCGTGTTATTGATCAGCTGATGGATGGAACATATGCAAAGGGTGATCATGAGATGTATAAGAACCTTTACAATTCACTTCTGAATACACAGTGTACAGACAGAGCAGATACATACTTTATCCTGAAAGACTTCAGATCTTATGCAGATGCTCAGAAGAGAGTGGAAGAAGCATATCGTGATCAGGACAGATGGTCAAAGATGGCAATGTTAAATACTGCATGCAGCGGTAAATTTACATCAGACCGTACAATTGAAGAGTATGTAAAAGATATTTGGAAATTGGAGAAAGTAACAGTTCCGTCCGGACAGCCTGAATAAAAGAAGAGGCGATTTATATGTATAATAATATTTATGGTTACAGCTACAGCATACCGGCAGAAGATCCATTTACAGGAATCGGAATGGGAATAATGATGTTTTATATCATTGTAATGCTGTTGATTGGGATTATTTCTCTTACAAGTTATATCCTTCGTGGTATAGGATTATATACAATTGCAAAGCACAGAGGATATGAGTATGCATGGCTTGCATTTATTCCGTTCTTTAGAATATATCTGCAGGGAAAATTGAGCGGAGACATCACATTTAAGAACAAAACAATGCGTGATACAGGAATCTGGCTTGCAGTCATTCCGCTTATGTACGGCGTTGTGGTTTCGGTCATCTATGGAGTGATCTGTTTATGCGGAATGCTTGCAATATTTAGCATGACGATGCATGTAAGTGCAGGAAGAATTTTAATTCTCATTATGCTGCTCATACTGGCACTTGCTATAGGTTTGGGATACGAGGTCCTTTATAAGACTTTGCGAGTAATGGTCAATTATCAGATTTACTGCAATATGACATCAGGAAATATGGCTGTAGCACATGCAGTGCTCGGAGCACTTTTACCATTGTATGAGTCTATTTGTTTCTTTGTGATGAGAAATCGTGAACAGAGCAACAATAACGAGACTCATGATGCAGATTCCACAGAGGATACAGAGGAAGAGCAAAAGACAGAAGAACCGCAAGAGGAAATGCCGATTGCAAATGAAGCAGTATCATTAGATACGGGAGATTCTGATGAGGTCGCATCAGACAATGAAATAACAGAACTTTAAATATGGAATATATTAGGACAGCCCTTCATATCATATGATATGGAGGGCTGTTCTGATGAAAAAAGAAGAAATACAACGGAAAATAAAATTCTGGGTATATTTCCTCATAATCCTTATTTTATTTCCTTATGTTATGACGGTGTTTATTCATGGGTCGGATATGAAAACAAAATGGAAGCAAAATCAAAATTTTGTAAAAGTAAAACAGGAAGATATAAAAGGCGAGGAAGAAATCATAGAAGTTCCCTGGAATGAATACTTCACAGGAGTGCTATCAGCAGAAGTACCGGTTTCGGCAGAAAAAGAATTTATAAAGGCGCAGGCGGTTGTTGTGCGAACAAAATTGTGTCAGATAAATGAGGATGCAAGACAAAATGGAAGAGAAGCTGTATTTGAGGAACAATATTTAACAACGAAAGAAATAGAAAAAAAGCAGATGAATGCTCAAGATGATTCTTATTATGAGAGGCTTATACAAGCTGAGGAAGAAACAAAAAAGCAAGTGTTGTATTATCAGGGGACATATGCATATGTACCGTTTCATCGGTCTAGTAACGGAATGACGAGAAGTTATCAGGAAGTTACAGGGCAAGAAGCATATCCTTATTTGACGGCAAAAGAGTGCCCGGAAGATAAAGAGGCAGAGGATGAATTACAAGTACGGACTATATCGTATCGTGAGGTACAGAAAAAATGTCAGCCATTTTTGAAAGCGGTAGAAGAAAAGGATGCAGATAAGCTCTATAAGTTTTCGGATTTTAAAATAGAAGCTTATGATTCTGCCGGATATGTGTTGCAGATGAAAATAGGAAATACCATTTGCAGCGGAGAACAATTTAGAGAAGCACTGTCACTCCCATCGAGTTCATTTTCTATAAAAGAGGTAAAGGGAGAGTTACAGATTAAAACAAGCGGCAATGGACACGGTTTGGGAATGAGCCAGTGGACAGCGAATCAGATGGCAAAAGAAGGAAAATCGTATAGGGAAATTTTGCAGTATTTTTATGAAGGGACAGAAGTTGTGGAGCAGACACCGGAATAAAATCAGTAAATAGGTATAAGAATTCATTTATCTGGTAAAAATATAGCCAGAGGTGATGAATATGAATAATAAAGAGAAACCTTCATTCTGGAAAGAAAGAAGTGTAGCAGTTGCAGTTGTCATCTGTTTTGTTGCAGTGATTGCAGGTATTGGTACGTATACATTTCGCAATTCTGAGGACAAAATAAAGCAGCAGGTGAAGAATGCTCAGGAGGAAACAAAAGGGACAGAAGAAAAAAGTCAGTCAGTAGGAACAAGTGATATTGTGCTGCCTGAACAAGAAGCAAATACATCTGATACAGAAGAGGATACAGATGAAAATGCGACAGATAATAATGAGAATACAGCAGATAATAATGAGGATGCTTTGCAGGAAACAGAAACATCGGCAAGTACGTATAATGTCTGGTTTGATGAAAATAGTCTTCTGGAATGGCCTGCAAGTGGCGCAACATTAATTGGTTATAGTATGGATCAGACGGTATATTTTCCAACGCTGGAGCAATATAAATATAATCCGGCAATAATCATAGGCGGACAAGTTGGAGAAGAGATTGGGGCGGCAGCACCAGGGATTGTAAGTAATATCGAACAGACTGCCCAGACCGGTATTACGGTAACGTTGGATATGGGAAATGGGTACACAGCGGTTTATGGACAGTTGAAGGAAGTGCCGCTACAGATTGGAGATTATGTGGGAGCAGGAGAACTGATCGGGTATGTGAGTGAACCTACAAAGTATTATTCGGTGGAAGGAGCAAATTTGTATTTTGAAGTGCAAAAGGATGGTGTTCCGGTGAATCCGTTGGATTTTATGGAGGGGTAGGGATTATTGATTCACTTGGGTGGCCTCCGCAGTCCTTTTGAAAATTATTATATATGGACTTCTTACTCAAGTTCCGTTCGTTAAGAAGTAGATAAGAGAGCTTATATTTGCTAAGAACAAAGAAATTGAATTCAAACTCGGCTCTGTGAGCCTCAAACATGTTCATTCAATTTCTTTAACGCAAATATAAGCTCTCCAACTACTTCTAAAACTCTCTCCAAATTCGCACGAAGTCCATATATAATAATTTTCGAAAGCCGTGTAACGGCACAGGTAGTGAATAGATAGAAAGAAGATACTAGAAACTAGATGAAGTTGGAGTTGTAGTTTTCTAGCGTCTGATGTATCTATATCCTGAGGTTATTTGCTTGTACAGATACCTTTGTGGCAACCGTTGTATCTGCACTGACTTAATATTCGCTGTCGCAGATGCCTTTTTTTGAGATCGATGTATCCGCAACTTACTTTTCTTTAAACTTGCAGATACTTTTCAGCCTGTCTGTCATGTACAATTGCATCTATATCTTGCTTTTTCTATGCCTTGCAGATACTCTCTAGTAAAAATGTGCATCCTCAATTTGCTTTTTCTATGCTTCACAGATAATCCTCATCAAAATTTTGCATCTTCAATTCCCAAAATCCATTATCTCAGAGATCTTCCCCAATATCCTTTGCGTTGCTAGTTATTTTACAACTTGAGCCAATACATTACTTACCAAAAAATTGATATAAGAAATTCGAGCGAATATGGAGTGAGCGTTGCAGATACTTAGAGCGTAAATTTTTGTGTTAATGAATTTGAACGAACATGTTCGAAGCTGCGTAGCAGCAAGTTTGAGTTCAAATTCATTTGCTTTTAGCAAAAATCTACGCTCTTATGTGTCTCCCGCTCATGGAATCTGAGCAAGAGTTCTTATACCAATTTTTTGTAAGGACCGTATCCCACCCAATGAACTAAACAGCAACTTTAGTCCCACTTCTTCTTATAAATCAAGTACAATGGCAATCCCACAAACACCATTCCGCCAATCATATTTCCAAGTGTGACAGGAATAAAATTATGCAGACTGTTTAGTGGCGTGAGAGCGGAAATCTGCTCGGCCGTGATGCCGTAAGCATCTTTAGCCTTTGCAACGTAGTCCGGGTTAGCAGCTGCCATAATACCAGCTGGAATATAAAACATGTTTGCAACGCAGTGTTCGAAACCGCCAACAACAAATGCACATATTGGGAAGAAAATTGCCCATACTTTTCCGGCAATATCTCTTGCAGAAGTAGCCATTAAGACTGCAAGACAAACAAGGATATTACACAAGATTCCGGATGTGATTCCCTGAACTGGTGAAATAGCAAGTTTGCCGATTGCAACTTTAATTGTGTAAGCACCGAGCAGACCGCCAGAGTAATTTAAGTTTCCGCTGAATACGATCAGAATGTCAATGCATAGAGCACCAATCAGATTACTGAAAAATACAATAATCAGGTCACGGAAAAGTCCTCCCCAAGTTACACGTTTGTCGAAAACATCCATAACAATAAGACAGTTTCCGGTAAAAAGTTCTCCGCCGAGAAAGACAATGAGCATCAGTCCTACAGGGAAAATAGTACCAGCAAGAGCTCTGGCAACTCCGACATTTTCTACAGCGTGTGCAGCGGTGCTGCTTGTTGCTCCGCCGAATGCAATAAATGCACCGGCCATGATGCCGAGAAGAATCATCTTGCCAAGTGGAAGGCGGGTTTTATTTTCACATGCCTTGATACTTAGGTCGATGACTTCGGCAGGGGTATTAAAGTGATTGTCCATCAGTATTTCCTCATTTCTTCAGTTTTTTATCAACCATATGTTAAATAATTAACGGAATTATTCTATACTAGAAAATACTGGAACGCAAGTGTTTGGCACAATGTTTCCCGATAGATACAAAATAAAGTTAGTATTCTGATGGACATAAAGCAAAACTATTATTTCGATAGATACAAAGCAAAGTCATTATTTTGAAGATGCAGCGTCAGCATCAATAACAGACTGGATTTGCTTCATAAGACTATCGTAGTTTTTCTGCTCGTTGATACCGCCAAGTAATGGCTCTCCAACAATATTTCCATTTCTGTCAACGAGGATAGTAGTTGGGAAAGCTACAATATTTCCGGCATATTTTCCGAGTTCAGAATTTGAATCAAATGTGAGGTTGCGGTAAGAAGCCCCCTGTTTTTCTAAGATTTTTTTAGCTTCTTTTATTCCATCCTGATTGTCATCCAGAGTTTCTGTGTTGATGCCAACTACTTCTCCGCCCATTTCCTTAAGTGTTTCGTTTAATTTGTTAAGCTCAGGAAGTTCTGCTACGCAAGGTTTACAACCGCTGAACCAGAAGTTTACAACTGTAACAGCATTTTTTGAGAAAAGACTTTCATCAACATCGTTTCCGTCAAGATCTTTTCCGGCGAAACCACTGAAGACACTTGAAGAAGAATCGGATTTATCAGAAGCAGATTTATCGGAAGCGGAAACCTCTTTTTCAAGTTTCGCAATTTCTTCCTCGATGCCACGAATTTGCTCAATATCTTTATTTAATATGTCAAGTTCTTCTTCAGTGAAGCTATCCTTGTTTGCTTCAACTGTTTTAGCAAGAAAATCCCCATAGTTTTCATCCGTTTCGCTGGCAGCAGCATCCTTATTCATAAGACCAAAGAATTTGTTCCAGGCATCCTGATGCTTGGCAAAAAGCTCATTTTCCTGCTGATAAAGAGCATCCAGGCGTGCGTTGAGGTCATCGGAAGAATCTTCTTTTGTAGTAGCTGCTGTGCTGCTCTGAGTAGATGAACTGTTTTTGCCTGCATCAGAGCTTTTACTTGTGCATCCTGAAAATGTTAATACCATTGAAAGTGCCATTGTTGTTGCAATAAGTTTTTTGAATTTCATAATTAAAATCTCCTTGTTTTTTATATTATTATTTTGAACCGAAATGTTTTTGTATCGGTTGTTTTAAAAGTTAATTGTTTGTATTCTTTTCTGTCGACTTAGTACTAAATCCGTATTTATAACAAAGTGCGTCTGTAGGACATGCTTTGATACATTCCCCACATCGGATACATTCCGGATGATTTGGGCTTTCGACTACATTTACATCCATTTTGCAGACCTTACTACATTTCTGACATCCTACACATTTATTATTGTCCACGTTTATTTTAAGGAACGAAACTTTGTTAAAGAGAGAATAAATCGCTCCAAGAGGGCAGATCCATTTACAAAATGGACGGTAAAATAAAATACTAAGGATGATAACAATTGTAAGGATAGAAAATTTAAATGTAAAAAGTTTTCCAAGTGCACTTCGGATGCCGGCATTTGTGATAGAAAGCGGAAGTGCTCCTTCTAATACGCCCTGAGGGCAAATGTATTTGCAGAAGAATGGGTCACCCATGCCAAGCGAGTTTGTTACAAGTGCAGGGAGCAGTATAACAAAAACGACAAGAATAATATATTTTACATATCGTAAAGGTTTTAATTTGGCTGTGGAAAATTTCTTGCCGGGGATTTTGTGGAGCAGATCCTGAAACCATCCGAACGGACAGAGGAAACCACAAATAAATCTTCCAAGCAGAACGCCCATTAATATAAAAAATCCTGTTATATAATAGGATATTTTAAATTTGGATGAACCGATCACTGCCTGAAAAGCGCCGATCGGACAAGCTCCTGTAGCCGCCGGACAGGAGTAACAATTCAGACCAGGTACACAGGCTGTCTTGACATTTCCCTGATAAATAGTTCCTTTGAAAAGGTTTGGCAGATGAATGTTGGTAAGCAGTGTTGCAGCTGCTTGTATCCATCCGCGGAAGCGGCTTAAAGTTTTTGAGATTATATTTTTGTTCTTATCCAATTCCGACACACTCCAAACATAATTTTATTGCTTTGCTAAGTACAACTGCGGCTTCACCACGGAAAATACCATAGAGAAACATGATAATACCGACACAAAATAAACCGAGCTGCGACCATTTTACTGACTTCAAAATAAAACTCCTTCCTTTCATTTGATGATTTATTGACCTTTCGATATTCGCATTATACAATAGAGGGTGTAAAATTTCTGTTAAGAAAATGGAGAAGTTAAATTGAGAATATTAATAGTCGAAGATGAAAAGAATTTGTGTGATATGATAGGAAAAAGCTTGCATGATGCAGGGTACGAAGTGGATCTGTGTTACGACGGTGAGGATGCATTGGAGATGATTTATGCAGAAAAATATGATCTGATCGTATTGGATCTGAACTTGCCGGGAGTGGATGGGATGGAGATCCTTAGGGAACTTCGTAAGGAAAATGAGGAGACAAAAGTATTGATACTTTCTGCAAGAAGTCAGATTGCGGACAAGGTGGACGGGCTCGACGCAGGGGCAAACGATTATATGGAAAAGCCATTTCATTTACAAGAATTAGAGGCGCGTGTAAGAAGTCTGACCAGAAGAAAATTTATACAGAAAAATGTTTGCCTGGAATGTGATGGGGTGAAGTTTGATACGCGGGAACGAATGGCGTATGCGAATGGAGAGAAGGTAGCACTTACCAGAAAAGAGAACGGGATCCTGGAATATTTGTTGCTGAACCAAGGCAGACCGGTGAGTCAGGAAGAGTTGATAGAGCATGTATGGGATTCTTCGGTGGATAGTTTTAGTGGCTCTATTCGTGTGCATATGTCTTCTTTAAGAAGAAAGCTAAAGGCGACGCTTGGGTTTGATCCGATTGTAAATAAAATCGGTGAGGGCTATAGGATAGGAGGAAATTTTAAATGAAAAAAATGTCACTCCAGTGGAGACTTACAATCATTACAACACTGTTGATTGCTATTATATGCGGATGCCTGACGCTTCTTTTATATAAGAATGGAATTTATTATATTGATTCATTGCAGGATACGGTAAATAGTCAAAGTACAAATTCGGATGAATTATATATCGATATTGCGGACGATGAGTGGGATGATTTTGCAGCGAAATTTTCCATGAAGGTGTACGACAGCAAAGAAGATTATAGGAAGAGAAGTCTTTTGATCACAGTGCTCATAGCAATGTTTGGCGGAGCTGTGACTTATTTTATAAGCGGACGTGCATTGAAGCCACTTCGGGATTTCTCGAAATCTGTTGAAAAAGTGCAGGCTCAGAACCTTACAGACTGTACGATTGAAGGTGGGACGGTTCCTGAGTTGGACAGGCTGAGCGTATCATATAATAAAATGCTCTTAAGATTGTCAGAAGCTTTTGAAGTGCAAAGACAGTTTACCGGAAATGCAGCGCATGAGCTTCGAACACCGTTGGCCCTTATGCAGGCACAGCTTGATATTTATAATTCAACAGAGCATCCGGATAGTGATGAGCAGACGAAAGAAACAATAAAAATGATGACAGAGCAAAATGAGCGTCTTAGTAAATTGGTAAGAACTCTGTTGGATATGAGTGAACTTCAGACGGTGGCACGTAAAGATGAGATAGAACTCAATTCTCTTATCGAGGAAGTGTTAGCGGATCTTGAGCCACTGGCACAGGAAAAAGAAGTAAAGCTGGTAGAGGAAAGCGAAGAACTCGTTATGACAGGGAGCGACATTTTGATTTATCGCATGATCTATAATCTCGTGGAAAATGCGATTAAATATAATCGTGTTGGTGGGCAGGTACTGGTTAAAGCAGTTCAAAAAGATACGAATATCGTGATTGAGGTTGAAGACACAGGAAATGGGATATCCGAGGAGTTTAGAGAAAGAGTATTTGAGCCATTCTTTCGAGTAGATAAATCAAGAAGCCGCGCATTAGGCGGAGTCGGACTTGGACTTGCAATGGTGCGGGAGATTGTGCGCGTACATGATGGGAAGATATCGATAAAAGAAAATGAACATGGCGGGACAACGTTTGAAGTTGTGCTGTAGCGGCGAGAGCCGGTAGGGACGGGGTTAATGGCTTTTTTGCATGAGCCGGATGGGGAAGACGGAAAACATTGCCTGTCATCTTTTGATGCCGTATAATAGATGGAAGAAGAAACGAAGATAGTATGGAGGTGGACCAGAAAATGGGAAATTATTTAAATCCCGATATAATTACATTTACAGAGGCAGTAGAGTCAGATATATACGTAGATAAAACAGAACTCTTGAAATACACAAATTCTATATTGCGGACAACGCAAAAATATATTTGTATCAGTCGTCCAAGACGTTTTGGAAAGTCCATCACAGCAAATATGCTTGCAGCCTATTACGAATGTGAGCAGGATTCAAAAGAATTGTTTTCAAAATTTAAAATTTCTGCCAGTGAAAATTTTGAAAAACATTTAAACCAATATGATACGATTTTCCTGAATATGCAGGAGTTTTTAAGTCAGACAAAAAACATAGAGGAAATGATTGAACTGGTTAAAAAAAGTGTAATCTGGGACTTGCTTGATAAATATCCGGATTTCCGATATTTTGACAATACCAATTTAATGAGAACGATGCAGGATGTCTACAGCAAGACAAAACGTCAGTTTGTAGTTATCATTGATGAATGGGATTGTGTTTTTAGAGAATACAAAATAAATAAAGAGGCACAGGAAAAATACCTCGATTTCCTAAGAGATTTGTTAAAGGATAAGGGATATATCGCGCTTGCCTATATGACAGGGATTCTTCCAATAAAAAAATATGGAACACATTCTGCGTTAAATATGTTTGATGAATTTTCAATGATCGATCCCGGACCATTGGCAGAATATGTAGGATTCACGGAAGAAGAGGTGCAGAAACTGTGTGATAAATACAGAATGGATATGGGGGAAGTGAAAAGCTGGTATGACGGATATTCTTTTGAAAAAGCACCTTCTGTTTACAGTCCTCGTTCAGTTGTGAGTTGTATGAGATTTGGAAAGATTGGAAATTACTGGAATCAAACAGAAACATTTGAAGCTTTGAAATTATATATTGATATGAACTTTGAAGGCCTTAAAGATGATGTGCTAAGTATGATTGCGGGAGAATGCGTTCCGGTTAATACGGGAAGCTTTGCAAATGATATGACGACATTTCACACAGAAGATGATGTTCTTACTTTGCTGATTCATTTGGGATACCTTGCTTATGATTATGATAATAAGACAGTTAAAATTCCAAATAGTGAGGTACGATCAGAATATGTAAACAGTATTGTGGTATCTGACTGGGGAGAGGTTTCTCGAGCATTAAAAAATTCAGCAGACACACTGAATGCAATCTGGCAGAGACGACCAAAGCAGGTGGCAGAAGGAATCAGACAAGCCCATTTTGAGACATCCTATATACAGTATAACGATGAAAATGCATTAAGTTACACGATTTCTCTTGCACTGTATGCAGCCAGGAATTTTTATACAATATATCGGGAAATGGCTGTTGGAAAAGGAATTGCGGATTTGGTGTTTATTCCACGAAAAAAGTTCAGTGAAAAACCGGCATTGGTAGTAGAACTCAAGTGGGATAAAAGTGTAGAGGGAGCAATTGAACAGATTAAAAAGAAAGAGTATTGCCATAGTCTGAAAGAATATCATGGAAATCTCCTTCTTGTTGGGGTGAATTATGATAAAAAGACAAAAGAGCATGAATGTGTGATAGAGGAATTTAGAAAAGAATAGAAAATTTAACGTACCATTTATTTTACGAGGAACAGATTAATGCGTTTAAAAGCAAAGGAAATAGCGAAAGAATTGGGTGTTTCTCCGGCAACTGTGTCATTGGCATTGAATGACAGACCGGGGATTAATCAGGAAACAAAACAGAGAATACTGGACTATATTCAGGAGCGGGAAGAGGAGATTCGTCAAGAGAAAGAGCAGGAACATCAGGGTTCTAAAGGCAGTATTTTGATGCTAAATTATGTGAAGAACGGCATTATAATGAATCAAAAGACACGTCAATCTAATAATCAACCCACATTTAATGGGGAGATTGAGAAGCAGGTAAAAAAAGCAGGATATCAATTCTGTTTTCGAAGTTTTCAGGAGTCGATTCAGGAAGTAGATGAAATTCTGGATGAATGTAGAAAGCTCGATGTAAAAGGAATCTACATTATAGCGGCAGAGATGAATCAAGGAGACATCTATCCATTTTTACAATTGCAAGTTCCAATCGTGACAGGAGATAATCTGTTTTATGAAGAAGGGATAGATAGTTTCCTGATTGATAACCGAGAAGGAATCGAAAGGGGGGTAGACTATCTGATAGATAAAGGGCACAGTCATATTGTTTATCTTGCGGAAAATGTGGATATTTTTAATTTTGTGGAACGAAGGACAGCATTTGTACTGGAAATGGCACGGAGAGAGTGTGGAGACGCCTCTCACAGAATACGACATCTGGGAAGCAATGTAGATGAAGTATATGAAAGTATGCTTCGATATTTAGATGAAGGGGTGAAAGGAACAACTGCGTTTGTGTTGGAAAGTTCTGTAGTCTCGCTCGGTGTGAGCAAAGCATTGCTGGAACGACAAGTGCGAATCCCCAGGGATATTTCATTGATTGGATTTGATGCATTACCACCGATAAGCCTGCTAGGAGTGAATCTGACGCTGATAAAAGGAACCCATACAAAACGGCATCTGGCGGCAATAAAACATTTGATGAGACATATAGAAGACGAAAACGAAGAAATCGTGAAAGTATACTATAAGACGAGATTACTAGAGGGAAACAGCGTATTTGATAAGACAAAATATATTTATTCGAAGTAAAAGAATGATACGAAAATCAGATAAGGAAAGTAAGGAAAAGAGATTTTTTATGCGATACAACCTTGGGCGTAAAAAATCTCTTTTAAATTTTCTTTAAATAAAATTGGATATTTTGTATAAAAAGCAAAAGTAAAAACTCAAAATCAGAAAGAAAAACATATGTAAATTTAGAAAAATGGAAAGGGGATTGAGAGGGTTGATAATTGATGATAAGGTAAATACAGATAAAGGAAGCGCGCTTTAAATAGACAGAAAGGTTGAGAAGGGTATTATGGCAAAGAAAAATTATGATCAGTTATCAAAAGACATTGTCAAGTACATTGGCGGAGAAGAAAATGTGATTTCGTTATTTCATTGTGCTACAAGACTTCGATTTAAAGTGAAGGATGAAGCGGGGGTAGATAAGAAACGTTTGGAACAGCTAAAAGGCGTTATTACAGTAATCAACAGCGGTGGACAGATGCAAGTGGTTATTGGAAATGATGTGGCAGATGTGTATGAAGCAATTTTTGCAAACACAGGCTTGAAACCGGAAAACAAAGAGAATGACAACAAGAGTCAGGAGAAGAAAAATCTTCTTAATACATTTATGGAAACAATATCCGGAATTTTTGCACCAGTACTTGGAGCAATGAGCGGAGCCGGTATGTTAAAGGCTCTTCTGATTTTGTGTACAACGTGTGGATTGCTTACTTCAGACATGGGAACCTATCGTATTCTCTACGCAGCAGCAGATGGGGTGTTTACATTCATCCCAATGTTTCTTGCGATTACAGCGGCACGTAAATTTAAGGCAAATGAATTTGTATCGCTTGGTATTGCAGCAGCATTGGTATACCCGGATATGACAGCTGCATTTAGCGCAGGAGAAGCACTGACCTTTTTGAAGATACCAGTAGTTTTAGTAAGCTATACTTCTTCGGTAATTCCGATTGTTATTTCAATTTATGCATTATCAAAATTAGAAAAAGGATTGAAAAAAATCGTTCCGTCCGTATGTAAGACATTCCTGACACCAATGCTAAGTTTGATGATCATGGTTCCGGCTACATACCTTGTAATTGGACCAATTTCAGATACAGCAGGAAAACTTCTGGCATCCGGATATACAGCATTGGTAGGTTTCAATCCAATGATTGCAGGCGGAATTCTTGGTTTGATCTGGCCGGCAGCAGTTATGTTCGGTTTACATTGGGGATTTGTTCCGATTGTTATGAACAATATTGCAGAATATGGAAGAGATACTTTGTTTGTTATTACAGGACCAAATAACATGGCACAGGCAGGAGCTACATTGGGTGTATTCTTGAAAACAAAGAATAAAGAGATCAAAGAACTGGCAGGACCAGCGGCATTGTCTGCGGTATTAGCTGGTATTACAGAACCTGCAATTTATGGAGTGACATTACGTTTTAAAAGACCATTCTTTATTGGGGCTGTGTTCTCAGGAATTGCCGGTGCAATCGTAGCTGTTGCAGGAACCGGAGCTCCGACATTGCTTGGAACAAGTATTCTGACATTACCTGGATATATCGGAGTTGGATTTGTTGGATTCTTGATCGCGTGTGCAGTTGCATATTTTGGCTCTGCAATTGTAACATACTTATTTGGATATAGTGATGATATGCTTCCGAATGATAATGAGGAAGAGCAAGAAAACAAAACAGAGAAAATTGTAGAAAAAGATGTAGAAATTAAAGCACCGGTAAATGGAAAAGCAATTGATCTTTCAGAAGTTAAGGATGAAGTATTTGCGGGTGGAGCACTTGGAAAAGGTGCTGCGATTATTCCAGAAGATGGAAGAATCTGTGCCCCGTGTGATGGCGTCGTATCACTTGTATATCCAACAGGACATGCGATTGGCATTCAATCTGAAAATGGAGCAGAGTTGTTGATCCATATAGGAATGGATACGGTAACATTGGAAGGAAAATGTTTTGATATCAAAGTAAAACAAGGACAAGCGGTAAAGGCAGGAGAGCTTTTAATCGAAGCAGATTTGGAAGGAATCCAAAGTGCTGGACTTGATACAACAACACCAATCGTAGTGACAAATGTAGATGATTATGTTGATATTACAGCGGAAAATATGGGAAATATAAAAGCAGGAGACAGACTGTTGTATTGTATTTCAAAATAAATCAGAGATCCAAAAAGATATGACGGATTTTCATGAGATTGTATAAAAATAAGCAGAGAGTCTGCCAGTGGCAGAGTCTCTGTATTTGAATTAGAGTAGTTGGAGGAAACAAGAATGATCTGGTTGCAAGTTAATGAAAGTAAGACCAATTTTATATTAGACGGGAAACCATTTTTCTATCTGGCAGACACCATATGGAGTGCATTTACAAATGTAACCGATGAAGAATGGGAATATTATTTGAAACGAAGAAAAGAACAGGGATTTACTGTATTGCAGATTAATACAATGCCACAGTGGGATCGTTGTATGTCAGATATTGGATTATATCCGTTTGCAACAGAAGATGGGCAGGTATTTGATTTTACAAAATGGAATCAGGAATATTATGAACATGCAAAACAAATGTGTCAAAAAGCGGTAGATATGGGATTCCAACTTGCATTGGTTGTATTATGGTTAAATCATGTGCCGGGAACGTGGGGAAGCAGAATGAATGACAGCAATGTGATGCCGGAAACATTTGTAAAAGAATATGTTGAGAAAATAGTATCTGAATTTGACAGGTTTCATCCAATTTATGTAGTAAGCGGAGATACAGATTTCGATACACCGGAAGCTGTTTCTTACTATCGGACAGCATTGGACATCGTATGTAAAAAAAGTCCGCACTCTCTCAAAAGTTTACATATCAAACGCGGGTATGATGTAATACCGGAGAAATTTCTGGATAAAATTGATTTCTATATGTTTCAGTCGGGACATAATAAGGATGGACAGGATATGGCGTATCGGTTGCCACAAATGATATTGGAAAAATATCCGAAAAAACCGGTGATAAATTCAGAGCCGTGTTATGAGCAAATGGGATTCAGCCGAAAGGTATACGGAAGATTCCTTACAAAAGATGTTCGAAAAGCAGCATGGAGCAGCATTCTTTCTGGTGCATGTGCGGGCGTGACATATGGTGCACATGGAATCTGGAACTGGCAGAAAATCAACAAGCCTGTTAATCCAATCATGGGAGAAGGATTTGATACGGCACAGCCATGGCAGGAAGCAATACAATATGCCGGGGCATGGGATTACGGATGGATTCGTCAGACTCTAAAAGACTTGCATATTCAAAAGCTGATTCCACTACAGGAGCAGCTGATAGGAGCAGCGGAAGAAATTCGAATGGCACAGACAGAAGATGGAAGATATCTGATTTATTTACCACATAGTACAAAAATAAAAATAAATGGAAGCTTAAAAGGATACTCTGCGAGAGCAATTGATTTGGAATCAAAACGCGTTGCGCAGGTAGGAATGACATTGAAAAAAGATATTATGCAAATTGAAATGCATCCGTTTGAGGGAGATGCTTTAATTATAATAGATAAAGAATAGGAGTATAAGAGATGAGTAAATTTCCAGAGACATTTTTATGGGGAGGCGCCGTAGCTGCCAATCAGTGTGAAGGAGCTTACTGCGAAGACGGAAAAGGACTGAGCGTTCAGGATGTATTGCCTCACGGCATCCGAGGAAAAAGAACAGAAGAACCGACAGAAGAGAACATGAAACTTGTCGGAATTGATTTTTATCACCGATATAAAGAAGATGTGCGTCTCTTTGCAGAGATGGGATTTAAAGTATTCCGTATATCGATTGCATGGAGCAGAATTTTCCCAAGAGGAGATGAAAATGAGCCAAATGAGGCAGGATTGGCATTTTATGATGACTTATTTGATGAGTGCCACAAATACGGAATTGAGCCATTGGTTACAATTTCACATTACGAGACACCTCTGTATCTGGCAGAGCACTATAATGGATGGACAAATCGAAAACTAATTGGATTTTATGAGAACTATGTTCGGACAATTTTTGAACGATATAAAGGAAAAGTAAAATATTGGCTTACATTTAATGAAATCAATTCTATTTTACATGCACCATTTATGAGTGGTGGGATCAATACGCCGAAGGAAGAACTCACAGAGCAGGAGTTGTATCAGGCGGCTCATCATGAGCTGGTGGCAAGTGCATTAGCTACAAAAATCGGACATGAGATTATGCCGGATGCAAAAATCGGATGTATGATCCTAAGTATGCCTACATATCCATTAACTCCAAGTCCAGATGATATGATTCAGGTGATGGAAGATGAACATAAGAACTATTTCTTTGGAGATGTTCATGCACGTGGAGTATACCCGGGATATATGAAACGATATTTCAGAGAACATGAAATTGAGATCCACTTTGAATCGGAGGATGAAGAGATTCTGAAAAATACAGTTGATTTTATTTCATTTAGTTATTACATGAGTACTTGCGCAACAGCTGATGAGACAAAGAAGAAACAAGGAGAGGGAAACTTACTGGGTGGAGTACCGAATCCAATGTTAAAAGCAAGTGACTGGGGGTGGCAGATTGATCCAAAAGGGCTTCGTTATGTGCTCAATATGTTTTGGGATCGTTATCAGAAACCATTGTTTATTGTAGAAAATGGATTGGGAGCAGCAGATGTTCTTATAGAAGATGAGAATGGAAACAAGACGGTAGAAGATGATTATCGTATCCAATATCTTCACGATCATCTGGAGCAGGTTGCAGAGGCGATTCAGGATGGAGTAGACGTGATGGGATATACATCGTGGGGATGTATTGATGTAGTCAGTGCTTCGACGGCAGAATTACGAAAACGATATGGATATATTTATGTAGATCGTAATGATGACGGAACTGGGACGCTGGAGAGATATAAGAAAAAGTCGTTCTACTGGTATAAGAAGGTGATTGAAAGCAACGGAGAGGCACTTTAGAAAATGTAATCAGGGTGCTTGATAGTGAGCCGGTAGGGATGGGGTTAGTGAGCCGGAGGGACGGAGTTTAGTGGCTCTTGCGCGAGCGCGAGAGCCACTAAACTCCGTCCCTATCCGGCTCACTAACCCCATCCCTACCGGCTCACTCGTAAAACTCCTTTTGTTTATTTTTCTCGCGATATTGTCGTGGGGTCATTCCCATATATTCTTTAAATACACTTCCAAAATGACTTTGTGAATTAAAGCAAACGTAATCACTGATTTCGGAGAGTGATGCATCGGAATATTTTAATAAGTTTGTTGCACGCTCAATTCGGAATTTTAAAATATAATCTTGTATTTTCATTCCGGTATCTTTTTTAAATACTCTTGATAAATGTCCCTGGCTGACACCGATTGCTCCGGAAATATCTTCCAGATAAATTTTATGATGATAATTCTTGGAAATATAATCTTTACATTGTTCGGTATAGTTTGACAAACGAGGCTTAAGTTTGTTGTCAGCAACCAGTTTGGTAAATTGATAGAGACTTTTGTGGCTTAGTTCTACAACTTCTTCTATTTTTGTACAGGAGTCAATTTGATTAATTAAAAGGTCGCTCAACTTATAAGCTTCAGCCGGGGACACACCACCGGCAATTGCCTCACGGGTTGCCATTGTTGTTGTGACAATAGCAAGATTTCGCTGGTCATTAAATTTATTTTTGGAAAGGACACCTGCTCTTTCAAATAGTGCATCTCCGCGTTCGTTTATCTCAGCAACATTTCCCTCACGGATTGTATCCATAACAAAGCGTTCATCCATGTAAGTATGGTGATATGCCGCCTCTTCTTGAACGTTGATATCTATTAGAACAGAATCAGACGTATTCTCTGTTTTACTATCAGTACTTAGATGATTCACTTGCAGAAGTTGTTCAATTTGAATCTCTTTTTTTTCAAGAAATTCATAGAGAAAACTGACAAAAGTTAATAGTTTGATCAAATTCATTTTAACAGGATGGTGTTCATTTTGAATTGTCATATTACAACTTTTGTAAAATTGGTGAATCTCTACATAACTGAGCTGCTCTACACATATAGGTCCGGATAAATAGTAAGTGCCACCGCTATAAATGCATATGAAATAAATTTTGTTTAATATTTTGTAAATAACAGGGATTTTTTGTGAATTGGCCCGTTCTATTAATGACTGTGTAAGTTCAACAGAGGTAGCCAGTGGATTTTCTTTCTCTGAAAATGTACCAAAACTTTGAATTTTCTTAGAATTGTTATTTGTATAGAAAATAGGAATGCCCCATAGCATTTCTAATTTTTTTAATAATGTGTATTCCATAGTAGTTAACCTCCGTCATTTTATCTTAAATATATCTGGAAGGATATAAAATGTAAAGAAAAATGTTAGAAAAATAATAAAAACATCAAAATTATGATAGTTAATTCGAAAAAAATATGATTATAATAAGTTAGTCGATGAGACATGAATAACTGGTTCAGTCGAGGCAGAGCGCGCCAAGAATTTAATGCATTGATTAGAACTATAAAAACATGGAGGGAAAACCAAATGCAAAAATTGAAACACGAACCGGCTTATTATGAAACAACGAAATTTAAATGGAGACAGCGTATAGGTTTTGGTATTAGCGATTATGCCTGTAACCTTGCGTACTTACTGGCGAATACATATCTGTTATTCTATTATACAAACTGTGCAGGACTTGCTGCAGGAGCAGTAGGATTTATGTTTGTTGTAACAAAATTTATAGATGCGTTTACAGATTACATGGTAGGAGCCATGATTGACAGAACAGATACAAAGATGGGACGTTATCGTCCATGGATGCTTTACGGAGCACCGGTTTTGGCAGTTGGAATGGTTCTTTTATTCTCTGTTCCGACAGGATGGAGTGCAGGTGCAAAACTGGCGTGGGCATATATTACATATATTATATTCTCATTTGGATACACACTTGTAAATATTCCAATGGCACCAATTGTTTCATCATTATCACCATCAGCAACAGAACGTACAAAGATTTCCACAACACGTACTGTATTTTCAAACCTGGGTTCACTGACATCATCACTGTTTGTTCTTCCAATGGTATATTTCTTCTCAGGTTCTAAAGATGCAACCGGAGCAGCATTAGCAGCAGGATATCGTAATACAAATATTGTACTTGGCATCATTGTTATTATTATCATGGCAATTTGTGTATTTTCAATTGTTGAAATCAACCCGCCTACACAGTCAGCAGGTAAGAGCTCACTGTTAAAAGATATTAGGAGTCTTGTAAAAAATAAATACTACATTATGTTCCTCGGAGAAGTTTTCTTCCTCTTCCTCGGATATCTGAGCATGTACGGAGCAATGCAGTATTATTACAGCTACATCGTAGGCAACGTAAGTGGTATGTCTCTTGCATTGACATTGTTAACATTACTTGCGATTCCAACAATGATTCTTGCAGCTTACTTAAATGGTAAAGGAATTGCAAAGATTAAATTGATTCAGTTTGGAGCAATCGTAGATATCGTTGGATATGCAATTTTATTCTTTACATCAAATGGAACAATTGCAACAATGGCTCTTGGACTTATCGGACTTGGTTTTGGATTCCGTTCAAGTATGTTCTTCTCTATGATGCCTGACATTTTCGATTACACAGAGTGGCAGGTTGGAAGAAGCCTTGGAGGTACTCAGAATGCAATTCAGGGATTCGTAAATAAAGTTTCTTCGGCAGCAGCATCAGCTATCGTTTCAGCACTGCTTGTATGGGGAAATTATGATGCGGCAAAATTGGATAAGGCAATTGCTGATGGTGTAAATATTGCACAGGCGTTCCCAAAAACACACACAGCGATTAATTTTGCATTTGGCGGTTTGGCATTAGTTTCAACAGTACTTGCAGTACTCGTACTTGTGCCATATGATCTGGATAAAAAATATCCTCAGATTCGTGCAGATTTGAATAAACGTCAGGGAAAAGCTGAGTAAATAGAAACTAGTGGTAACTACAAAGGAGCATCGATAGGTGCTCCTTTATGTGAATAAGGAAACACGCTCGACCATCGACTCGAAAAGACCTCGTCTGATGTCGAGGTGTGTGCAAACGCTAAGCTCGAAAGGACTTCGCAAAGCGTTTACAACAGGAGGATATAGATTATGTGGAATTATGAATATACAGTACCGGAAAATAAAAAAGTAAGAGTAATCGTACATACAGATTGTAAAAATGAAGCGGATGACCAGTATGCAGTCGCTCATCATTTAATGACACCAAGATTTGATGTGAAGGGGCTGGTGGCAGGACATTTTTGGAAGAACCCACAGCAGTACGGTGAACTTGGAACAGCAAAGGCAAGCTATGATGAGATTATCAAAGTGATGGATCTGATGGGTGTAAAAAATCAGTATCCGGTTAAACTGGGAGCACCAAGAGAACTTGAAGATGAGAAGACACCAATTGATTCAGAGGGTGCAAGATTTATTATTGAAGAAGCAATGAAGGATGATAAAAGACCACTGTATATCGCATGTCAGGGTGCGGTGACAGATGTGGCTTCAGCACTTCTTATGAAACCTGAAATTGCAGACCGAATGACAGTTATCTGGATCGGTGGTGGAGATTATCCAAAAGGTGGCTTTGAATTTAATTTAATGATGGACATTCATGCTGCAAATGTTATTTTTTCTTCAAAAGTTCCGGTATGGCAGATTCCGATGAGCCTTTACAAAGTGATGGCAGTCTCACTGGCTGAGTTACAGCTGAAGGTTCGTCCATGCGGAGAGATTGGAAAATATTTATTTGAACAGATGGTAGATTTTAATCATGTTGCAGCAAAATATGATATGGCATGGCCTCATGGAGAAATTTGGGGACTGGGTGACCAGGGAACAATCGCAGTTCTGATGGAGGAACTGGAAAAGGTAAGCTATGATTTAGTTCCAGCACCAAGAATTGCAGAAGACATGACTTATATCCATGGACAAAATAACAGAGAAATCCGAGTCTATAATTACTTAGATGCAAGACTGACACTGGAAGATTTCTTTGCAAAGCTTCAGCTTAATTTTGGAAAACAGGCATAAAGACAAAAGAAAAACAGACAGAACAGAAAATTGTGAGGGAGTGTTATGAAGAAATATCTGGTTTTTGACGCAGGAGGAACATTTACCAAATATGCGTTGATGAATGAAAATGCAGAAATTCTGGAAAAAGATAAAGTGGCTACACCAGATTATCGTACTCATACAAAAGAAGAGTATTATCAAGTATTAGATGGTGTGGTTTCAAAATATAAGGATCAAGTAGAAGGTATTGCAATCAGTATGCCGGGAATGCTGGACAATAAAAATGGATACTGTGTGACAGCCGGATATCTGGCATATCTTGCAGGAAGTACAGTGGGAGATGAATTATCTGAGCGATATGGTCTTCCAGTTTCTGTTGAAAATGATGGAAAATGTGCGGCACTTGCAGAGTATTGGAGAGGCAGTCTGAAAGGCTGTGAGAATGGTGCAGTGGTTGTACTTGGTTCTGGTGTTGCCGGAGGAATTATTATAAATGGAAAAATCTACAGAGGAAACCATTTTACAGCCGGAGAATACAGTTACGTGTGTACAGATGTGGAAAATCCAGAAGAGATGAACAGCTATTTGGGACTTGTCAATGGAGCAGAAGGGCTTGCGAAAGCTGTGGCAAAATATACAGGAGAAGACTGGAAGAGTTACAACGGAGTAAAAATATTTGAGCGTGCAAATGCAGGAGATAATCTGGTGCAAGAAGGGTTAAAAGAGTTTACACATCAGTTGGCAGTACAGATTTACAACTTAAATATTTACCTGGATCTGGATGTCATTGCAATTGGTGGGGGAATCAGTCAGCAGCCTCTTTTACATGAGTATTTACAGAAGAGTCTGGATGAATATCTACAGAAAATTCCACTTCGGAAAATAACACCATATGTTCCGCAACCGAAGCTTACGCATTGTAAATTTTACAATGATGCAAACTTGATCGGGGCATTATATCATTTTATAAATTCGAAAGGAGAACAATAATTATGGCATTTCCAAAAAACTTTTTATGGGGTGGCGCAGTTGCGGCAAACCAGTGTGAGGGCGCTTACAATGAGGACGGAAAAGGACTGTCTACACAGGATGTGACACCACATGGAATCGTCGGACCAAGAACGGAAGAACCGACGGAAGATAACATGAAACTCATCGGAATTGATTTTTATCATCGTTATAAGGAAGATATTAAACTTTTTGCGGAAATGGGATTCAAAGTATTTCGTCTCTCAATTGCATGGAGCAGAATTTTCCCAAATGGAGATGAGGAAACACCAAATGAAAAAGGTCTTCAGTTTTATGATGATGTATTTGATGAGTGTCACAAATATGGAATTGAACCACTGGTAACAATCTCGCATTATGAGACACCATTACATCTCTCTAAGACATATGATGGTTGGGTAAACCGCAAGATGATTGGATTTTATGAGAGATATGTCAGAACTATTTTTGAAAGATATGGGAAAAAAGTAAAATACTGGCTGACATTTAATGAGATTAACTCTGTTCTTCATGAGCCATTTTTAAGCGGTGGGATTTATACAGCAAAAGAAAATTTATCGCAGCAGGATCTTTATCAGGCAGTTCATCATGAATTAGTGGCAAGTGCATTGGCAACAAAAATTGCACATGAGATGATGCCGGAAGCAAAAGTGGGATGCATGATTTTAAGTATGCCGACTTATCCACTCACACCATGTCCGGATGACGTGATTAAAGTGATGGAGAGTGTACATAAAAATGACTTCTTCGGGGATGTTCATGTGAGAGGATATTACCCTGGATATATGAAACGCTATTTTAGAGAAAATGGAATTGAAATTCAGTTTGCACCGGAAGATGAGGAGATTCTGAAAAATACAGTTGATTTCGTCTCATTTAGTTATTATATGAGCATTTGTGATACAGCAGATCCGGAAAAACAGACAAAAGGAAAAGGAAATCTAATGGGAGGAGTTCCAAATCCATATCTGGAAGCATCCGATTGGGGATGGCAGATCGATCCAAAGGGACTTCGTTATGTTTTGAATTATTACTGGGATCGTTATCAGAAGCCATTATTTATCGTAGAAAATGGTCTTGGAGCAGTGGACGAACTGGTCGAAAAGGATGGGGTTCTGACAGTAGAAGATGATTATCGTATCGATTACTTGAAGAAGCATTTACTGCAGGTGGAAGAAGCTGTAGAAGATGGCGTTGATGTGATGGGATATACCTCTTGGGGATGTATTGATCTTGTTAGTGCATCAACAGCAGAGTTAAAGAAACGTTATGGTTATATTTATGTTGACAGAAATGATGATGGAAGTGGTACATTGAATCGTTATAAAAAGAAATCGTTTAATTGGTACAAAGAAGTAATCGCAACAAACGGAGCAGCACTTCATTAGCACAGACCAATTGGGGAGACCAATTGGGGACGGAGTTTAGTGGCTCTTGCGCGAGCGCGAGAGCCACTAAACTCCGTCCCCATCTGGCTCCCGTCCCGGTTGGAAATCGGATATGTAAAGGAGAAAACTATGAGTGACGCAGTAGTAAGTATTATTCCAGAAATGAAACGTAAGACAATTGAAGCATTTGTTGAGAAAGCACAGGAAAATGATGTTGAGTTAAAAGAAGTAAAAGTAGCTCCAATCTCACTTGTTACAATTGGAAAAGATGAGATTGGGAATGCAGTTGTGACGGAGCGTGAAGATATTGCTCATATGAGTGAGAAACGTTTAAAAAAAGGTGACAGCATTTGTCTTGATTTTGGTGATCATCATGTAGGATATGTAACTTTGAAATTGAATTCTGCAGGAAGTCCACAAGATGCACCGGCATTTTTGAGATTGAAATTTGCAGAGATTCCACAGGAAATTTTAGATGACTCAAACACATATGAAGGATGGATTAGTAAGGGATGGATTCAGGAAGAATTTATCCATATCGATGTATTGCCATGTGAGTTGAAATTGCCGAGAAGATATGCATTTCGCTATTTGGAAGTTCTGGCGATTGATACTTCGCAGAAATTTCAGGTAGTAGTAGAAGCAGCAGAAACAACGGCTGTATCTGCGGTATCTATGGAAGATGTTGCACCTCTTACTGAGTTACCAGAAGATCTGCAGAAAATTGACAGAGCAAGCTTGAAGACATTGCAGGATTGTATGCAGCATGTATTTGAAGATGGTCCGAAGCGTGACCGCCGTCTCTGGATTGGGGATTTGCGTTTACAGGCGAAAGCAAATTATGCAACATTTAAAAACTTAGATTTGGTAAGAAGATGTATCTATCTTTTCGCAGGTCTGACAAGAGATGATGGAAAAATCAGTGCATGCCTATTCACGGAACCGGTGATGCAGGCCGATGATACATTCTTGTGGGATTATTCGTTGTTCTTTATTTCAATTTTGTACGACTACTATAAAGAAACAAAAGATATTAAGACGGTAGAGGAATTATGGCCGGCAGCATATCGTCAGATTGAGCTGGCACTGGAAGATATGCAAGATGGTGTTTTGCGAGACGATGAGCCATTAACAGCTTTTATCGACTGGAAAGAAGGTCTGGATCGTCAGGCGGCAGCGCAGGGAGTCTGGATCTATTGTCTGAGACAGGGAAAAGAACTGGCAGAATTGCTGGGAAACAAAGAGGAGATTGCATATATTCAGAAACTCTTGGATCAAGCATTAGTAGATGCGGTTCGTGCATTCTGGGATGAAGAACAGGAAGTATTTGTAAGTGGAAAAGAGCGTCAAGTATCGTGGATCAGTCAGGCTTGGATAGTACTTGCAGATGTATTTGATAAAGAGAAGAGCAGAAAATTAATGCTTGGTATTTTAGAAAATAAAGAGGCAGTTACAGTTTTAACACCATATGCTTACCATCATGTGATTGAGGCGTTACTTCATGTTGATGAGAAGGAGAAAGCATTGGAAATGATGCGTACATATTGGGGTGGCATGATTGAGCTCGGCGCAGATACATTCTGGGAGGCATTTGATCCGGAAGATCCGTTAGCTTCACCATACGGAAATATGCAGGTAAATAGTTTCTGTCATGCATGGAGTTGTACACCGGCGTGGTTGTTGAGAGAATATTTTAAATAAAAGAAATCCTTTACAAAAAGATCTGATGGACTTTTATAAGGGGTGGCAGGTGAGCCGGATGGACTTTTGTAAGGGGGGCAAAAAGAAAGAGTGTATCGCTACAGCGATACACTCTTTCTTTCTATCAGTTTCGGTGCCACTTCTGTTTTTGTAATCGTCTCATCCTGTAGTGTGATTTTCTGAATAAGGCGTTCTACTGCAAGTTCACCCAATCTGGAACGAGGAACTTCCATGGATGTAAGTGGTGGATCTAGTACGTTACCGATAGAACTGCCATCAAAACCGATGATGGAGATATCTTCAGGAATTCGATATCCGTATTCTTTTAATGCACGAACAGTTCCGGCTGCAATCAGATCATTGTCTGCAAAATATGCCGGGACCGGTTTTAAACCATTTTCCAAAAGTAATTTCATGTCATGATAAGCTCCATCAAGAGATGGTTTTAGCAGATGGGTATATGGATGATCAAAGGATACACCGTGATGCCTTAATGCTTTGTAATAACCATCAGCACGTTCTTCAAAATTCCCAATAGAGTAAGAAGAGTGAAGGTATCCTATTGTTGAAAAACCATGATCAAAAAGATAAGAGGTGGCAGCATAAGCACCTCCGACATTGTTGATCAGGACGCAGTCACAGGAAATCCCTTCAAAATAGGTATCCAATATTACAATAGGAATATGCAGTTTTGAGAAAGGTTGGAAATATTGCGCATCTAATTCTGTTCCAAGTAAAAGAATTCCACTGCAATTTTTTGAAGCGAGAAGTTGAATCTGTTCATCAATATTATCATCTTCATGAAAATAAGTGACTAATAATTCATAACCGGCTTTTTTACAGCCGGATTCTACTCCTTCTGTTAACCAGAAAGGAGTGTCTTCTACGATCATTCCATGTTTTTTATATGCTACAAATTGAATCTGGCCTTTTGTAGGGGACGCATCTATATGTTTAGAAAAATCATAACCATATTCATTTGCTGCATCTAAAACCAACGCACGTGTCTTTTCGCTGATGCCGGGTTTGTTATTTAAAACCATGGAAACGGTGGACTGTGAAATATGTAGTTTTTGAGCAAGTTCTTTTGCTGAAATCGACATATATACCTCCCGAAAATAAAGTATTTATAGAATGTACTATACAGTTTTTCGGAATATTCGTCAAGTGCATATTGTTCGTAATTTAGTAAATTAAAATTGACAATTTAATAAATATTCAATATAATAAAACTAACTTATTTAATAAATTTTGTTGAAATTTAATAGAGAGGGAACAGAAAATGAGCTCAATTTATTATGAAAAACAGACAGAACGATGGGGAATCCAGGGAGTTGTCTGTAATGGTCCAAAAGAAGGTAATCCATTTCAGGAACAATGGGTAAAGGCTGTGTTTTCATCAAAGAACGAAACAGTTGAAGCAGAAGGCTTCTACGATGGAGACGGTATTTATAAAGTGCGGTTTATGCCGTCTTTTGAAGGTGAATATCATATAAATCTCATGGGAAGCTTTATGGACGAACAGGAGGGGACTTTTCAGGTAACAGCACCGGGAAGGGAGAATCATGGACCGGTTCGTGTGGTAAATACATGGCATTTTGCGTATGAAGACGGAACTCCGTATTATTCGGTTGGAACTACCTGTTATGTATGGGAACTGCAGTCGGATGAGAGAATCACAGAGACATTGAAGAGTCTGGAAGAAGCAAGATTTAATAAAATCAGATTCTGTATATTCCCAAAACATTACGATTATAATCTGAGCGAGCCGAGAAGTTATCCATATGAAGGAACACCGATGGACAGCAGCGTGCTAACTAAGGAAAATTTCAGTGAGTATACGGGAAAAACAGAAGGAAATCATTGGAATTTTACAAGATTTAATCCAAAGCATTTTCAACATATTGAAAAATGCATTTTAGAGTTACAGAAAAGAGGAATTGAAGCTGACATTATTGTGATGCACCCATATGACAGATGGGGATTCTCAAGTATGACCAAGGAGCAGGATGACAGATATTGGAATTATGTTCTCGCGAGATTTTCGGCATATCGGAATGTCTGGTGGTCTCTGGCCAATGAATACGATCTGATGGAGCATAAGACGCTTGAGGACTGGGAACGATACGCATCGATCATATGTGAAAAGGATCCGTATAATCATTTGCGTTCTATTCATAATTGCCATGGATTTTATGATTATCATCGTCCATGGATCACACATTGCAGTATTCAGAGACAGGAACCATATTTGTCAGCGGAGCATGTGACAAAATGGAGAGAAGAATACAGAAAGCCGGTTGTGTTAGATGAGATTTGTTATGAAGGAAATCTTCAATTTGGCTGGGGAAATATTATAGGCGAAGAATTGCTCCGCCGTTTCTGGGAGGCGACTTGCAGAGGGGGATATGCCGGACACGGAGAGACTTTATTAAATCCGGAAAATGTACTGTGGTGGTCACATGGCGGGAAACTTCGTGGTGAAAGTTATAAACGTTTTGGATTCTTACATGACATTTTGTGTGAGACACCGGGGATCGGATTAGCTCCTTATGAATTGAAATGGGATTGTGTATGTGCAGTACCAGAACAGGAATGGATGTTGAGAGTTAAGAGCTATTATCTGATTTATTTTGGATTTACCAGACCTGCATTTAAAGAATATTATTTTGATGATGAGACGGAATTTGGGATTGAAGTAATTGATACATGGAATATGACGATTGAGAAGCAGGGGACCGGAAAAGGAAAATTTAAAGTCGAGCTTCCAGGCAAACAATATATGGCAGTCAGATTAAAAAAAGTGCAAAAATAAGAAAAGAGGAAGAAAAAAATGAAAGCAGGAATTGTTTATACAAGTACAACATCGGAACTGATCGAGATGGTAAATGATGAGATTAAAAAGAATTTAGGAGAAGATGTGGAAATCCAGAGCTACGAAGATCCTTCGATTTTAGCAGAGGTCAGAGAAGCAGGATATGTGACAAGTGGTGCAGCGGCAAGACTGGTAGGAATGTTCATGCAGGCAACGTCCGATGGGGCAGATGCCATCTTAAACTGTTGTTCTTCTGTCGGAGAAGTAGCAGATGCAGCAGTTGATATCGGAAAATATATAGGAGTACCGATCGTGCGTATCGATGAAGAAATGTGCAGAGAAGCGGTCCGTTTAGGTAAGAGGATCGGAGTCCTTGCAACGCTTCCTACAACATTGGAACCAACAAAGAATACCATTCTTCGTGTTGCACGCGAGATGAACAGAAAAGTGGAACTCAAAGATGGATTGATCGATGGTGCATTTGGTATTAATCAAGATCAGTTCCGTCAGATGATGAGAGAAAAAACAGCAGAAATTATTGATGAATGTGATGTGATTTTGTTGTGCCAGGGCTCTATGGCTTATGTAGAAGAATATTTACAAGAGGAATTTAAGAAACCAGTTGTATCCAGTCCAAGATTTGGAGCTGCAGCGATGAGAGCTGCAATGGTACAAAAGGGTCTGATAACAGAATAAAAGAGGAGGAGAATAAGATGCTGACAGATACAAGAAATTCTGTAAATGCAAAGGTACATCCGGTAGACGGTCTTGATGTAGAGTGGACAGGCGGACTCTGGAAAGAGCGATTTGATACATGTGCGGCAAGCACAGTACCGCAGTTACAACATATGTTTGAGAGTAAAGATATCAGTCATGTTCTGGAGAACTTCCGAATCTGTGCGGGTGAAGCAGAAGGTGATTTTGACGGAACGGTATTTGGAGATGGAGATTTTTATAAATGGATGGAGTCTGCAATTTACACGGCTGGGAAACAGAAAAATCAGGAAATGCTTGATAAAATCGAGGAGTATGTTGCATTGATTGAAAAGGCTCAACAGCCGGATGGGTATATTTCTACAAAACAGATCATCGGAGAGCGCCAGAACAACGGTGTGAAACGTATGGGCGATATCGATGACTTTGAAGTATATAATTTTGGACATTTATTTACAGCAGCCTGCCTGCATAAAAGAATTACAGGTAAGGACAGTTTCATGAATATCGCGATTAAGACAGCAGATTATCTGGAACATCTGTATGAAGAGGCTCAAAAGACTGGTGATGTCCAGACTGCGGTGTGTCCGTCTCATTATATGGGACTGGTTGAAATGTACCGTACAACCGGAGATAAACGTTACTTACATCTGGCAGAGCTGGCAGTTCAATTACGAGATGGTGTGAAAAACGGTTTGGATGATAACCAGGACAGAATCCCATTAAAACAACATGATAAAATAATCGGCCATGCGGTACGAGCAAATTATCTCTATGCCGGTGTTGCGGATCTGTGTCTGGAAGAATCGGATGAAGATTATATAAATGTACTTCATAAAGTATGGAGAAGTCTGGTAGATAAGAAGCTTTATATTACAGGTGGATGTGGAGCTTTGTATAATGGAACCTCTCCATATGGTAATTTCTTTGTGGATCAGAAGGTACATCAGGCATACGGTTATGAATATCAGTTGCCGAACATTACAGCCTACAATGAGACATGTGCATCATTAGGCGGGGTGTTCTGGGCATACAGAATGTTTCAGTTAGAGCCAAAGGCAGAGTATTTTGATATCATTGAACGAATGATGTTAAATACTAATCTGGCAGCACTTAGTATGGATGGAAAAAAATTCTTCTATGAAAATATGCTTCGTCGTGCAAAGAAACTGGATTATGAATTAATCTGGCCTCTGACAAGAAGTGAATATATCTTAAGCTACTGCTGTCCTCCAAACCTTGCGAGAACGATCGCACAGTCCAGTGAGTATGCATATACCGTATCGAAGGGGGCCGTATGGACTGGAATGTATGGAGCAAATAAAGCAAAGATCCGACTTGAAAACGGAGCTGCATTTACATTGGTGCAGAATACGGAATATCCATATGATGGACGAATTCATTTTACTGGAGAAGAAATAGAAAGCGAGCAGGGATTTGCATTAAAACTTCGTATACCTGGATGGGCATCAGAAGGATATGTAGAATACGATGGTAAAAAGACAATGCTTGGAAAAGCAGACGCAGGTACATATTTTGAGGTAGAAGTGAAGGATCCTAAAAATCTGGATGTTGTATTATATCTGGATATGGAAGTCCGCTATACAACAGCACATAACATGGTAGAAGAAACGGTTGGACAGGCAGCAATCGAAAGAGGTCCGTTGGTATACTGCTGTGAAGGTGTCGACGTAGATGTGAAAACATTGGAGGATATCTGGTTAAATTTAAATACAAAATATAAAATAGTACCGGCAAAAATCGATGGCAGAACAGTAACAGCACTGGAAGCAGAAGAGTATTGCATGAATCGGGAAGGGTATGACAGAAACGTATTATATCAGCCACTTGAATATAAGGGCATGGATAAGCAGAAGGTTCGTTTTATTCCGTATTTTGCATGGGATAACCGTGAATTCGGGGAGATGAGAATCTGGTTCCCGGTTGCATATATACAGGAAAAGAAGGAAGACGAAACAGAAACAAAATTAGACGAAGTAAGAAATGGATATGATGAGAAAATCATCGTATTGGATGATGACCCGACGGGCGTTCAAACGGTACATGACGTATCAGTGTATACGGACTGGAGCGAGGAATCGATTCGTCAGGGCTTTGCGGAAGAAAATCAGATGTTCTTTATATTGACAAATTCGAGAAGCTTTTCTGTTGAGGAGACAGAAAAGGTACATCGCGAGATCGCACAGCGTATCTGTAAAATTGCAAAAGAGACGGGAAAAAAATTTCAGATCATTTCAAGAGGTGACTCTACACTTCGCGGTCATTATCCACTTGAGACAGAGGTGTTAAGACAGGAGTTAGAAAACGACGGAGAAGTCATAGATGGAGAAATTATCTGTCCATTCTTTCCGGAAGGTGGAAGATACACAATCGGTAACGTACATTATGTAAAAGACGGCGCACTGATGATTCCGGCAGGAATGACAGAATTTGCAAAAGATAAGACATTTGGATATCAGTCATCGGATTTAAGAGAATATGTTGAGGAAAAGACAAAGGGCAAATACAAAAAAGAATCTTGCATTTGTATCAGCGAAGAAGAACTGGAAGAAAAAAATGTAGAGTCTGTATTACAAAAACTGTTTCAGGCAGAAGGATTTAATAAGGTGATCGTAAATGCAAGAACTTACGGGCAGCTAGAGGTATTTTGCACAGCGTATATCGAGGCTGTAAAGGCAGGAAAACATTTTCTTGCAAGAACTGCAGCGGCATTTCCAAAGGTGCTTGGCGGGGTTACAGACCAGCCGTTACTTGATCGAACTACACTTAGAGGAACCGAGAAAAACGGTGGAATTGTTCTGGTAGGATCGCATGTACAGAAAACAACAAAACAGGTGGAATGTCTGAAAGAATCAAAAGCAGATATGGAGTTTATGGAATTTGATGTAAATACCTGTTTTGAAGAGGGCGGACTGAAAAAAGAAGCAGAGCGTATCATAGCAGAGGCAGAGCGTGTGATATCAAAGGGAAGAACAGCGGTTGTCTACACAAGCAGAAAACTTTTGACACCAGATACAACGGACAAGGATAAAATATTAGAGTTATCGGTACAGATTTCAGATGCGGTGACAAGTATCATAGGAAAACTTAAAGTAAAACCGGCATTTATTATTGCAAAGGGTGGCATCACTTCATCAGATGTAGGTACAAAAGCGTTGCATGTAAAGAAAGCAAATGTAATGGGACAGGTTCAAAAAGGAATTCCGGTATGGATGACAGGGAAAGAAAGCAAATTCCCGGGAATGCCATACATTATTTTCCCAGGAAATGTAGGAGAAGTTTCAACATTACGTCAAATCGTGGAAGAACTGGCATAAAATCAGGAGGAAAAAACATGAGAAAGGTAATTATTTCACTGGCTCCGGTACAGGCCGGAACACTGGTAGATGCAGTAAAATTAGCAGAGGATGTAGAGAAAAGTGTGCAGGCAGGTGCAGCGATGTGCCATCTGCACTGTAGAAAACCGGACGGAAGTCTGACACCGGACATTTCCTATATGGTAGAGTGCTTTGAAGAAATTTTGAAGCGTACGGATGTGGTTGTCCAGGCTTCCACAGGCGGTGTGTCAGATATGAACATTGAAGAACGATGCAGACCATTGGATTATGAAAAAGTAGAAAGCGCATCGTTAAACGGTGGAAGTACAAATCTAGGAGAAGCGGTTTATATTAATTCCTTTGATGATATCCGTTATTGTGCAGATGCAGTATATAAACGAAATATTTTACCGGAAACAGAAGTGTTTGACATCGGAATGTTATATAATATGAAGCTGGTAAAGGATGAACAGCCATTTGCAGATCCGATGCTGTTTAACCTGGTATTCGGACACAAAGGAGGCATGCAGCCGACATCAGAAATGTTAAGTGCGTTTCGTTCTTTTGTTCCGGAAGATGCAATGTGGGGGGTAACTCATTTCGGAAGAGATAACTGGACATTCCTTGCGGCAGCAATTGCGATGGGAGCAACCGTTGTAAGAGTTGGATTTGAGGACAGTGCTTATCTGGATGAAAATACACAGGCAGAATACAATTATCAGGTGGTTGAAAAGGTTGCCGCATTGATCCGTGCGATGGGATTGGAGACGGCAACTCCGGATGAAGCCAGAGAAATTTTAAATTTGAAGAGATAGGGAGGCGGAAAATATGCTTACGATTGCAAGAATTCAGATTGATTATCAAATAAATCCGGTCGGAATCGAAAAGGTTCCTCAATTTGGATGGGAGATTGAAAGTGACAGAAAAAATGTATTTCAGAAAACATATTGTTTGCAGATAGCAAAGGATGCCTCTTTCGAGAATCTGGTATATAACAGTAATGTTGTAGAATCAGGTGAATCTGCACATATCATTCCGGATGGGTTTGAGATGGAATCTTTGACCAAATATTATGTCCGTGCAAAGATTTCAGATGGTGTGGAAGAATCAGAGTTTTGTGACACCTGGTTTGTTACAGCATTGGTCAATGAAAATGAATGGAAGGCTCCATTTGTATCAGCAGAAAACGAAGATTCTTACAAAGAGTGCTCCAAAGGAACTTATGTACGTGGTCTTGTGAGAATCGAAAAGCCGGTAAAAGAGGCATTTGCATGCACGACAGCGCTGGGATTATACAATTTCTTCCTAAATGGAAAAAAAGTCGGAAAAGACGAGATGACCCCGGGGTGGACATCTTACCGGAGACATTTGTTATATCAGACGTATGATGTGACAGAATATCTGGTGCAGGGAGAAAATGTAGCGGGAGCAATGCTGGCAGCAGGATGGTACAAAGGTGTCATGGGGTTGACAAAAGCCAGAAATAACTATGGTGATCAGACTGGATTTGCAATGCAGCTTCTTGTTCGTTACGAAGATGGAAGCGAAGAGATTATTTGTACAGACGGTGGATGGAAAGGCGCAGATTCACCGATTATTTTTTCAGAGATCTATAATGGAGAAACGTATGATGCTTTATTGGAAATTCCAAAATGGTCGGAGCAGATAGAGACACCAAAAGAATTCCATGATGTGGTGGAAGTTCCGTTTGACTGCTCTGTATTACGTGCGCAGAGTGGTTCAAGAGTGACAGAGATGGATGAACTGCCATGTAAACGAGTATTCCAGACGCCAAAAGGAGAGACAGTACTGGATTTCGGACAGAATATGGCAGGCCGGATCAAGGTTACAGCAACTGGAAAACCGGGAGATGTGATTGAATTACACTGCTTTGAAGTGCTGGATTCAGAAGGAAATGTATATCTGGATAATCTAAGAAAAGCAAAGGCGACGATGAAATACATCTTCGCAGAAGAAAAGACAGTGACCTGGTATCCTAGATTTACATATATGGGATTCCAGTATGCATGGGTTGTGACTTATCCTGGAAAACCGGAAAAAGAAAACTTTACTGCTTATACGCTGCACTCTGAGATGGAGCAGACAGGACAGATTACCTGCTCTAATCCATTACTGAATCAGTTGCATCACAATTATCTGTGGGGATTAAAAGGAAACTTCTTAGATGTCCCGACAGACTGTCCGCAGAGAGATGAACGTCTCGGCTGGACTGGTGATGCACAGATATTCTGCAGAACAGCTTGTTATTTGATGAACACATATACATTCTATAAAAAATGGCTGCGCGATGTAGAGGTGGATCAGACTGAAGAGGGAGGAGTTCCACATGTAATTCCAAACATTGAAGAGGGAAGAACAGATGGAAACTGGCTGCTTTCACAAGGACCGCATTCAGCGGCTGCATGGGCAGATGTGGCAGTAATCAATCCATGGACGATGTATCTGATGTACGGAGACAAAGAAATCTTACGAAAACAGTACAACAGCATGAAAGGCTGGATCGATTTTATGCGTGCGCATTCCAATGACTATATTTGGAATTACAAACTGCAGTTTGGTGACTGGGTAGCGTTGGATGCAGAAGAGGGAAGCTATTTTGGAGCAACACCAAATGATCTGACATGTACAGCTTATTACGCATATTCGACCGGACTTTTTGCGAAGATTGCGAAGGTGCTTGATAAGTCGGAAGCAGGAGAATATGAGGAGTTATATCATAAGATTGTAAATAAATTCCAACAGACATTCTTTGACAAAGATGGTAATATGACAGCACAGACGCAGACAGCTCATATTGTTGCACTATATTTCAAACTTACGCCGGAAGAATATATAGAAAAAACAGTACAAGGTTTGAAAAAACTTTTAGATAAAGAGAATGGACATCTTGTAACAGGATTTGTAGGCACTCCATATTTTTGTCATGCATTGAGCCAGAATGGTTGTGTAAAAAAAGCTTACGATTTATTATTAAAAGAGGACTTCCCATCATGGCTGTATCAAGTGAAGAAGGGTGCGACGACAATCTGGGAACACTGGGATGGACTAAAACCGGATGGAAGTATGTGGAGTGCTGATATGAATTCTTTCAATCATTACGCATATGGAGCTATTGGAGAATGGATGTATCGCGTTATGGCAGGTCTGGAAGTAGATGAGGCAGCAACAGGATTTAAGCATGCGGTATTTTATCCGCGAATTGGCGGCAATCTGACATATACAGAAGGAAGATATCATTCAATCTATGGCGAGGAGTATATTCGATGGGAAGTAGAGCAAAATGAAGTCAAAATGAAAGTAAAAATCCCGGCAAATACAACCGCCTCTATTCGTCTGGATATGGCAGAGGAAATAGTAGACGATGCAGGCCTGGATTTTGAGAAGAAAGACGGATATATGGAAGCACAGTCAGGATCCGGCGAATATATTATTTGTTACAGAAGAGCATAGGAACAGATTGGTATCGGTGTGTAAAAGGTATGTTTTACACACCGATATTGCCGCATAAAAAGTGTGAAGCTACAGATTAAAAGAGGAGTATAGGAGAAAAACGAATGAAGAAAAGGCGATGTTTTGAAAGAATTCGTAGATGGTGGGGACAGCAGAGTATCAGGCAGCAGATATTACTTTCTCTTTTTATAGTCTCCATGTTAGGAATATGGGGACTTGGGATGAGCTCTTATTATATTTCAAAAAGTACAGTCGAACAAAATTATAAAAAATCTCATGAGACAACATTAAAAAATTCCAGAAAAGTGCTGGATATGAATATGGAATCGATCATTGATGTAACCCGATCGTTTTTAAACAGCTCCGGTCTGCAGAAAGTGATGGCAGAACGGGAGAAGGATGGAAGCTATACTTTTTCTATGGAAGAACAGAAAGTGTTAAAACGAGTTGCAGAAGGACTGTCGAGTCAGGAGAGATGGGTGAATTTTGTCGCTTTTATGGACTTGAAAGGGCATTATTATATGTTGAGTAATATTAACGTTGGAACCTATGATTTTTATCAATATTATTCACAACATGATTTTCAGGAAGATGAGTGGGCAGAAGAAGTACGCTCAGAAAATGGAAAAGAGGTCTTTTTTGGAGATGTGATTCTGAATGGTGTAGATAATAAAGGATTTAGTATTGCAAAATACATGATCAATCCAACGACAGGAGAGCCGATGGGATATGTGGTAATTAATGTCAGCAGTTCTTTACTTGCTAGATCCTTTGTAAATGAAAATGAAGGATATGAGACAAATGAATATATTGTTGTTGACAGAAATCGTGGAAATAAGTTGGTTTACCACAGTCAGACTTTAAAAAATACAAAGGAAATCATGGAGGCATATCAAAACGAGGAGAAACAAGAGAAGTATGTATTTTCCAGTGTTTATGACGATGTTACAAACTGGGAGCTGGTAAATGTAGTAGAGAGAAGTGAATTAAGTCGTGAGAGCAAGCTGATTCGAAACTTTGTACTTTTATTTGGAGTGATATTGCTTGGTTTGTCGTTCTTATTTGCCAGATTGATATCAAAAAATATTACTCGTCCGTTGACACAGCTAGAGCAGGTGATCGACAAGGTGGGAGATGGAGAAAGGCATATTACCGAAGAATTTGATGATAGTGAAGTGGGACAGATTGGACAGAAGTTCAAAGAGATGGTTAATACCAATCTGGAGCTGTCGGAACATTTACTGAGTGCAAAATTAAATGAGCGCGAGGCAGAATTGTTGCTTTTACAATCACAGATCAATCCACATTTTCTGTATAACACACTGGATTCTTTGTATTGTATTGCGATCATACATGGGGATGATCAGATTGCGGATATGGCACTTGCGCTATCAAATCATTTTAAACTGGCGTTGAATAATGGACAGAAATTTTGTAAAGTTTCGGATGCAGTTATGCAGATTCAGGAATACATGAAACTACAAAATATACGTTTTCGTGATCGGTTTGAACTGGAACTTGATGTGGATAAAGAGATAATGGAGGAGCGGATCCTTACATTTATTTTACAACCGTTTGTGGAAAATGCATTATATCATGGTCTGGAACCAAAGATAGGAAAAGGAAAAATTGTTGTCCGGGGTTGGAAGAACGAAGAAAATCTGATTTTTACGGTTACAGATGATGGGGTTGGAATGGAAGATATTTCTGTGTTAAAAACAGGGTATGCGATACAGAATGTACGGGAACGAATTCATTTGAATTATGGTGAAGCGTATGGTTTTACGGCAGAAAGCGGAAGAGGAAAAGGCACAAAAATTACAATTACATTGCCTGTAAAACAAGGAGGAAAATGAGATGTACCGGTTGGTTGTGATTGATGATGAATATATAGTAGTAGAAGGAATCAAGGCAATGATTGCCAGAAAAAAGTTGAATTACGAAGTAGTTGGCTGTGCATATGACGGAATTCATGGTCTTGAAGTTGTACAGAAGGAAAAACCGGATCTTGTGATCACAGACATTCGTATTCCGGGACTGGATGGACTATCCCTGATAGAGGAGGCAAGAGAGTCCTGCACAGATACTGTATTTGTTGTGATCAGCGGTTATACAGAATTTGAGTATGCGAGAAGGGCATTAAGATTAGGGGTAAAGGGTTATATAGATAAACCGATAAGCATTGAAAAGCTGACAGATGTTCTGGATATGGTAGAAAAAGAATGTTTTCAGGCAAGAGAAGAGAATTCACAGCTGGAAAGAAAAAGAATCGGGCAGGAAAAAATCAAGAACCTGTTTGATCAGAGTGTCCGTGCAATGACGAAAGGAAGCGGAAATGTCGGTGATTTTCAGAAATATGCAAATGCGGCTGTGGAAACAATTTTAGAAGTATATCCGGATGTAGAGGATTTCAACAGAGAGGTAGTGAAATATCTCTGTGTATTGTGCGATATATTATCAGAAAGCATGAAGCAGGTACAGAGAGATTCGCTTTTTTCTTATCAGGAAATGGAAAGAAAGACAACGGTAGAGGAAATACAGGAATATGCAAGAAAAGTGATCGTAGATCTGTCCAGATACATGGAAGCAGATAAGACAGGCAGCAGTCATGCGGTGATCTTGGAAGTACTGGCATATCTCGAGGAGCATTATCAAGAAGACATTGGATTGAATGAACTGGCTGAAAAGGTAGGAATGAGTACAGCATATTTAAGCGTCCTATTTAAAAATGAAGTCGGAACATCTTATGTAAAATATCTGACCAATATGCGCATTACACAGGCTAAAAAGCTCTTGAAAGAAGGGCATAAGGTCAATGAAGTAAGTGAAATGGTAGGGTATAGTAATTATCGATATTTTAGTGATATTTTCAAGAAACATGTCGGGTTAACACCAAATGAGTATAAACACAATTACTAAAAAACAATATACATACATAAAAAAAGTGTACAAAATAGTAAAAATTACACACTTATTGAAAATTGAGAAAAATGATAATATAAATGCATAAAGAAAAACGTTCCGGAACAACAAGAGAAAAAATAATGGGAGGATTAAGAATGAAAAAGAGAGTATTAGCTGTATTGTTATCTGCTTTTATGGTAACTGGTATGGTAGCAGGATGCGGATCTTCAGGATCTGATAAATCAAGTGATTCGAGTGATACAAAGAGTGAGAGCTCAGCAAATCTTTCAGATGTAGATTTCTCAGGGAAAGATCCACAGCTTACAAAGAAAATTAAGATTTTAACAATTTGGGCAGAGGATAACGACAACGGAATTCTGTTAAATAAAATCTGTGAGGATTATCAGAAAAATGTAAATCCAAACTTTGACTGGGAATATGAGATGGTTTCATCTGATAACTTACAGCAGAAGATCGCTACATTAGCTGCATCCGATGATTTGCCAGATATCTTCGCATATGAAGCAGGAGCACCACTTACAACATTGATCGATTCAGACAAAGTGGTAAATGTTTCTGAAGCACTTGATCAGATCGGTGAGACAGATAAGCTGAATGAAGGAGCTGTAGAACTTTTGAAAGGTCTTTCAGGAACGGACGACTTATATGACCTTCCATTAGGGCTGAACGTAGAGGGATTCTGGTACAATAAAGAATTATTCAAACAGGCAGGATGTGAAGTTCCTACAACATGGGATGAATTCGAAGATGTACTTAAAAAATTAGATGATGCAGGAATTCAGCCACTGACAACAGGTGGATCTGATAAATGGCCTGCAACAAGACTGGTTAACGCATATGCTGTAAGAACAATGGGAAATGATGTTATGACAAAAGCAGCAAACGGCGATATTGATTACACAGACAAAGGTCTTGTAGAAGCAGCTGATAAGATTGCTGAGTGGGCTGACAAAGGATATTTTGGACAGGGTGTTACAACTGTAGATGCAAATACAGCAGGTTCTATGCTGATGAGCGGAAAAGCAGCAATCTTCTATAATGGTTCATGGTTTACACAGAATCTAACAGATGACAGCCAGAATCCTGCAGGTCAGGATGGAATCGGATTCTTCAATATTCCGGTAGCAGACGAATCAGTAAGTTCTGCAACATCTTACTCAATGAACTGTGGTAACATTCTTACATTAGATAAAGGCAAATACGATGAAGCAACAGCTTGGTTCCTGAAATATTTCTGTGAGAATATGGGTGACCTTGCTATGAACGAACTTTCAACAGTAAAAGGTTATACATATTCAGTGCAGCCAGAAGATATGAATCCATATACACAGCTTGTTTTGGATGAAATCGATAAAGCTTCTGAAGGATTCGCATGGTGGGAAGCTAAGATGCCAAGTGAGATTTCAAAAGTTGCTCAGGAAAATATTCAGCCATTATTAAATGGTGAAATGACAGGAGAAGAATATATGCAGTCCATCCAGGATGTATATGATCTGAATCAGTAAGACTTGATTTAGAATGAAGCGGGGAGGAGTGTTTGAGGTGTCAGCCTCCGAGACACTCCTCCCTTTATATATATCAGGAAAGTCCTTTCCTGATATATATATAACGCTCTGCTGAGGATACGCACTGCAGCGTACAAGGTAGATGTCGCAAGCGACCGCTGCAGGCGTCAGAATGTGTCAGGGCACGGCACATTCTTTGTTCAAAAAAAGCACCCGGAAGGGGCACAGGAAGAGAGGATGTAGGCAATATGAATAAAGTATTGGGCAATAAAAAGGCAATTGCACTTTTTGTAGCTCCCGCACTGGTTTTGTATACAGCATTGGTAATAGTTCCGGTCATCTGGTCGCTCTACTATTCATTGTTTTCAGGCAGTCCGGGGCTTCAGTGGGAATTTGTTGGATTTGACAATTATTTAAAATTGTTCCATGACAAAAACTTTTTGAATGCATTGCAAGTAAACTTCAAGTATATAGCAGTCGTAATGATCGGTCAGGTTGGACTTGGTTTGATGCTGGCATTGATGTTTAAATTCTGGTTGAAACGTTGTAAGGCATTTGTTCGTACACTGGTATTTTTCCCGGTAGTACTTCCAACTGTTGCAGTTGGTCAGTTGTTTGCCAAGATTTATGAAATTCAGCCAAACTACGGACTGTTAAACAGTTTCTTAAGTGCGATCGGACTGGAAAAATTGGTTCAGCCTTGGATCGGACAGGCAAGTACAGCACTCTGGGCATTGTGTATCATGGATATCTGGGTTGCAATGGGATTCTATTCTGTAATCTTTTACGGAGCATTGCTGGATATACCGGATGACATTCTGGAAGCAGCAAGAATTGATGGAGCATCAAGCTTTAAACTGTTCAGACACGTATTGCTTCCATTGCTTCGTCCAATGGTGATCACATGTCTGGTATTTAGTTTTTCAGGTACTGTAAAGATGTTTGAATCTTCTATGGCATTGACAAATGGTGGACCTGGTACAGCAACAAAATCATTATCAATGTACATGTATGATGTTTCATTTACTTATAATAAGGTTGGTTATGGTAGCGTTATTGCGATTGTCATATTCTTGATCTGTATCTGCGGATCTATGATTATCAACCGGTTTGATGTAAAAGATGATTAAGGGGGCAATAAGATGAAAAAAGCAAAATCAGGAATTCGTGGGATCATCATTTTTCTCATCTGTGTCATTGAAATTTATCCATTGTTCTGGATGCTGACAGCATCTATGAAACAGCAGTCTGAGTGGAGTGAAAAACCGGCGTATGCATTAAATAAAGGGTTCTACCTTCAGAACTTTGTCGATGCATGGACAAGAGGCCATATGGCAACATACTTTAAGAACAGTTTGATCACTACAGTAGTCTCATTGATCTTTATCGTGATCTTTTCTGTAACAGTAGGATTTGCAGTAACAAAAATGCAGTGGAAATTAAGAAATGCGGTAGCAAAATACTTCACACTTGGAATTATGATTCCGGTTGCAGTAGCATTGATTCCATTGTTCCAGATTTACAGTAAAACAAATCTGTTAAACACAAGAATCTGTTTGATATTGACCTACATAGCATTTGGATTGTCGCTATCTATTTATCTGGTGCAAGGCTCCCTGCGTTCGTTCTCAGATGAGATTATGGAAGCAGCAGTGATCGATGGTTGCGGTATTTATCGTATGATGTGGTACATTGTAGTTCCACTTATGAAAAATGCGATTGTTACAGTATTGGTATTGCAGTTCTTCTTCAAGTGGAATGACTTGCTGTTCTCAATGACATTTATCAGTGATTCCTCACTGAAGACAGTACAGACAGGACTTCTGTACTTCTCAGATGAGTTTGGTTCAAAGAACTGGGGGGCAATTTTTGCATCTGTATCAATGAGTGTATTCCCAATGCTGATCTTATATACAGCATTGAATAAGAAAGTTATGGAAGGTATGACAGCAGGTGCTGTAAAAGGTTGATTATGGAAAAGCAGTACGATGATAAAACAATACAACAGTATTATCATGAGCTGAAAGATTTTGTTATGGCACATACAGAAGACGTCATGAAAAATCCGAGGGCATTTATACGCTATCCATTTATTGATCCGGGATCTGTATATGATGGAAATGTATGGGACTGGGATACATTCTGGTCAGTATATGGTTTTCTGAATCTGGCAGATGAGTACGAGGATTCTTCTGTGAAAGAAAGGCTTGTTGAGCACGCCAAAGGAAATGTCTACAATTTCTTTGATCATCAGTTGGAAGACGGTTATATTCCAATGATGATCGAGGTTGCAGACTGGCCGGAACCATACTTGAACATGAAGCACAAAGAAGGTGTAATGATGAATATGCATAAACCTTTTTTGTGCAGACAAATTTGTCTGATAAGCGAGTATATTCAGGATTATAGTTGGGTAGAAACGTATTTAGATAATATTGAAAAATATTTTTCCTGCTATGACAAGAACTATTATTTTGAACATTGCGGATTGTATGTCTGGTGTGACGATATCATGATCGGAATGGACAATGATCCGGCAACGTTTGGCCGACCAAAATTCTCGACTGCAAATATATTTCTGAACAGTTTTATGTGTCTGGAATTAGAGGCGGCAGCGGTAATATTTGAAAAGTTTGGAAAACAGGAAAGAGCTTCCTATTATCGCGATAAAAAGGCGTGCCTTGAAAAAGCGATTCAGGAAGAATGTTGGGATAAAAGAGACAAGTTTTTCTACTCCGTTGATGTAGATATCAAAACAAGAAAATTTGAATGGTTCCACCAGGGACTGGGGGTATTCTGGAAAACACTTCCGATCAAGATTCGGGTATGGTCCGGATTTATCCCGATGTATGCAGGAATTGCGACAAAAGAACAGGCAGAAGAAATGGTAAAACATATCTTTGATAAGGATACCTTTGACTCAGATTATGGTCTGACAACACTGGCAAAGGATGAGAAGATGTTTGATCTATCTGTCACAAATAATCCATCTAACTGGCTTGGTCCAATCTGGGGCGTTGCAAATTATGTCGTGTTCAGAGGATTACTGAATTATGGATTCCGTAAAGAAGCCGAGCTGATGTATAAGAGAATGATTACATTGCTTGGAACAGATCTGGAAAAGACAGGAAGTATCCATGAATATTATAATCCATTTAATGGAGAACCGATCATGAATGGTGGATTTATTAATTGGAACGTGCTTGCATTGAATATGGAAGCCGAGTTGAACGGAAAAGAGCCAATGCTCAAATCAGAAACACTTTAAAGGTTGCTAACTAAATAACATAAATGATAAAGAGTAGAGAATCATGAGTTTAGTAAAAGGCATTCACCACATAGCACTGAAGTGCTGCAGCGAACAGGAGTATGAGAAAATCCGACATTTTGCACTTGCAACAGACGATGTAGATGCATGCGTCAAAAAAGTAAAAGAGGTTGGATATGAAGTGTTCATAGAGCCAAACGATATTGTAATTTCGTCAACACCGGAGTTCTCTGCAAGAATTGCTTTCTGTAGAGGACCGATTGGAGAAGAGATTGAGTTTTTCAAGGAAAGATAGAGGGCTGATTGCGTGTAGAATAGATACACTCAATATAATTGGAAATATGAGTGCTGTTGCATATTGCGAATAATAGAATTCGTGAAGTGACAGCACATTTTCATTGTAATGTGCCAGCTTATATGCTATTCTAAATCAACACAGATGACATTCGTCTATCTGTAAAAAATCTATAAATCAAATCGGTATTTCAATTCATAAACTCAAATATTCGAGTAGATAATCCGATGAAATGAACAAGACAAAAACTGAAAAAAATATACGGGGACTTTCATAAGGAAAATCTATGTGAGCAAAATGTATACCGAACAGCTAAAAGTATGAAGCTCGACAAAAAGCAATTCGAGATTATAATTCTTATATGCATAGCGCAGAGAGAAAAGGACGAAATGAAGGGATTAAACTTGGAAAAGAAGAATTATTGAAACAGCAAGTTAAAAAGAAGCTTGCTAAAGGTAAAAGTTTGGAAGCGATTGCAGATGAATGTGAGGAGGAAACTTCTGTTATTCGGACAATTATTAATGAGATAGGAGAAGCAGAGTGAATTTGTGTGTATTCTGAGTTGCCAAGCATTCGATAAAAAGGTTCGGTGGATCTTTTTTAGTGAAGAAAGCAGGGAAAACTAAGGCTAGAGGGGAGATTATATCATTATATTGTTCATATAGATATAAATCTCCTCTCATCTTTTAATTGTCAGGCATACGACAAAAAGAAGGGAGGAGATTTTTTAGTATAAGCAATTTCTTACAAATCCGTACTTCGTCTCTCCACCAATGCCGTTCCAACTTCGATTTTTACCGGATTGGCACTTGGTGATTTTAACAACTCTACAAGTCTTGCTGCCGCCATTTCTCCCATGTAAAGTTTCGGTACATTTATCGTAGTAAGTGCCGGTTCAAAGACTTTGCTGAATGGAAGATTATCAAATCCGGCAATGGCAATATCCTGAGGAATTCGGTAGCCAGCTTCTTTCAGTGCTTTCATAGCCCCCATGGCAATCAAGTCATTATCTGCAAAATAGCATGGGGCCAGTTCTTCTCCCTTTTCAATAATTTCCTTCATATCTGCATAAGCACCATCCATGGAAGGCGTCAGGCGGTGAACAATGCTTTTGGCAGAGGACATGCCATGTGCCCGCACTGCTTTAAAAAAGCCGGAATTGCGTTCAACAAAATTGCCAATATCATAGGAGGAACGTAAATATCCAGGTTGCTTTTTTGTTTTACGGATTAAGTGCGAGGCAGCGAGATAAGCTCCTTGTACATTGTTGATCAGTACACAGTCACAGGATACGGTCTCAAAGTAGCTGTCTACGAGAACAAACGGAAGTGGGATTTTCTGAAATGGCTTTAAATCCTCCGGACGCATCTCTGTTCCAAGGACAATCATCCCGATACAGTCAGAATACTGAATCTCTTCCAGCTGACTTTCTACCATATCGTCATCTTCGTATATATAACTAATTTTTAATTTATAGTCTGCCTTCTTACAACCGATGGCAATCCCTTCGGACAATTCAGAGAAGAATGGAGAATCCCCCACGACAGCACCATGTTTTCGATAAATAACAAAATAAATGGTTCCTTTTATATTGTGCTTTTCGGCAAGTTTTGAGAAATCATATCCATAGCGGTCAGCTGTTTCTATGACCAGTTTCCGGGTGGCAGTACTGACTCCTGGTTTGTTATTGAGCGCCATAGAAACTGCGGCAGGGGACAGATTCAGAATTTTTGCCAGTTCTTTCGATGTGATTGACATAACATATCTCTCCTGTTTATTAATAGAATTCTTTGTACCTGTTAGAAACGATGTTACTGTTCACACTACGTGTGCCCAGTAACGATTACATTTCCTATAATTAACTGAATCATCTTATGAATTTATTATGAATGAAGGCTGAAGAAATAACAATAGTTAAGTTGAAAATTAAGTAAAACTTACTAAATTCTGTACTGTAATTAAGTAATACAGGAGCTATACTGAGCTCATAAACAAGAGAGAAACAACTTGGTACATAACAGTAAAAAGTGTACGAAAACAAGGATAATAACAAAGAGGAGGTCATTTAAATGGCAAATGTAAAATTGGGGTTTGTACCTACAAGAAGAAGTATTTTCAGTGCACCGGATGCGATCAAATATCGTGGATTAACAGCAGACAGATTTAGAGAATTAGGAATTGATTTTGTTGATATTACAGATATTAATCAAGAAGGTCTTCTTTATGATGATCAGGATGTAGATAAAATTGTTGCGAAATTTAAAGCAGAGGGTGTAGATGGAATTATGCTTGCACACTGTAACTTCGGTACAGAGTATGTCTGTGCAAGACTGGCAAAGAAGCTTGGGTTGCCGGTGCTTCTCTGGGGACCGCTGGATGAGAGACCTGAACCGGATGGAGTGAGACTTCGTGATACACAGTGCGGTTTGTTTGCGACAGGTAAAGTGCTTCGAAGATTTCAGGTACCATTTACATACCTAACAAACTGCCGTTTGAATGACCCAGTATTCGAGCGTGGAGTAAGAGATTTTCTTGCAGTCTGTAATGTAGTTAAGAGATTCAGAAACATTCGAATCCTTCAGATTTCTACTCGTCCGTTTGACTTCTGGACAACAATGTGCAACGAAGGAGAGTTGCTGGAAAAATTCAATATTCAGCTGGCACCGGTTCCGATGACAGAACTTACAGAAGAAGTAAAAGCAGCGAAAAAAGACAAAGAAAAGATGGATGCGACACTTGCCTACATTCATGAAAATATGGAAATCCAGATCAAAGATAAGGAAGTGGAAAATGTAGCTGCACTTGCTGTTGCAATGAAAACACTGGTAAAGAAATATGGATGTCAGGCAGCAGCGATCCAGTGTTGGAATGCACTTCAGACGGAACTTGGAATTATGCCATGTGCGGCAAATGCAATCTTAAATGACGAAGGAATTCCTGTTGTATGTGAGACAGATATTCATGGTGCGGTTACAGCGCTTATGGTAGAGGCCGCAGGTATGGACGAGACAAGAGGATTCTTTGCAGACTGGACGATCCGTCATCCTGATATTGAGAACGGAGAACTGCTTCAGCACTGTGGACCATGGCCGGTATCTGTTGCAAAAGAAAAAGCAAAACTGACATATCCACTTGCATTTGATCATCCGGGAAGTCTGACAGCAGAAGCAAAACATGGAGATGTTACACTGTGTAGATTTGATGGAGACAACGGAGAATACTCACTGCTTCTTGGACGTGCAAAAGGTGTAGAAGGACCAAAATGTATGGGAACTTATCTCTGGGTTGAAGTTGAGAATATCAAACGTCTGGAAGCTAAGATCGTAGAAGGACCATACATTCACCACTGTGTAGGTATCCACAAAGATGTAGTACCGGTGCTCTATGAAGCATGTAAATACATCGGTGTAAAACCAGATTTATACGATCCGATTGAGGAAGAAGTAAGGGCTTACTTAAGAGGAGAATGACTATTTTATTAAATAAAAATCCGAGATAGAAAGGTGAATGATTATGAATTTAAAATTACTTGCATATAAGCTTCGTAAAGACACTGTAGATTTGATCTGTGCCGGAAAAGCAGGACATATCGGAGGAGACATGAGTGTGATGGAGGTTCTTGTAGAGCTGTATTTCCATCAGATGAATATCAGTCCGGAAAATATGGACGATCCAGATCGTGATCTGTTTGTTCTCAGCAAAGGACATTCTGTAGAGGCATACTATTCTGTTCTTGCAGAAAAAGGATTTATCCCAAAAGAAGAGTTACACAGAGAATTCAGTAAATTTGGTTCAAAATATATCGGACATCCAAATAACAAACTTCCAGGTATTGAGATGAACTCTGGTTCTTTAGGACATGGGCTTCCGGTTTGTGTTGGTATGGCGAAGGCAGGAAAGATGGATAACAGAGATTATCGTGTCTATACAGTTATGGGTGATGGAGAGCTGGCAGAAGGCTCTGTATGGGAAGGTGCAATGGCAGCCAGTCATTACAAATTGGATAATTTATGTGCTGTAGTAGACCGAAACCGTCTGCAGATTTCAGGAAATACAGAAGATGTGATGCACCACGACGACCTTCATGAGAGATTTAGGAGTTTTGGATGGCATGTAATTGATGTGGCAGATGGTAATGATATCGACCAATTGGAAGCTGCATTTAACGAAGCCAAAACAGTTAAAGGAAAACCAACTGTATTGATTGCAAATACGGTTAAAGGAAAAGGTTCAAAAGTGATGGAAGATAAGGCAAACTGGCATCATAAAGTTCCGACGGAGGAAGAATATGCACAGATTATGGCAGATTTCAAAAAAGCAGAGGAGGCACTTCAATAATGGGAAAAATTGCAAATAAACAGATGATATGTGAAGTATTGATGGAAGCGGCAAAGACAGATAAAAGCATTGTAGCTCTTTGCAGTGATTCAAGAGGAAGCGGTTCTTTTACACCATTTGCAGATACATACCCGGAGCAGTTTGTTGAGACAGGCATTGCAGAACAGAACCTTGTAAGCATTTCCGCAGGGCTTGCAAAATGTGGTAAAAAAGCATACGCAGTTTCTCCGGCATGTTTCTTATCTACAAGAAGTTACGAGCAGTGCAAAGTAGATGTAGCTTATTCAAATACAAATGTAAAATTAATTGGTATCAGTGGTGGAGTCAGCTATGGAGCACTTGGAATGAGCCATCATTCTGCACAGGACATCGCTGCAATGAGTGCGATTCCAAATATGAGAGTATACCTTCCAAGCGACCATCTTCAGACAAAAGAACTTATGAAGGCATTATTAAAAGATGAAAAACCTGCTTATATCCGCACAGGAAGAAATGCAGTAGATCCGATTTACGAAGAAGGAAATGTTCCATTTGAAATGGATAAAGCAACTGTTGTAACAAAAGGTGAGGATGTTTTAATCGTTGCCTGTGGAGAAATGGTAAAACCTGCAAAAGATGCAGCAGAGCTTTTGAAAGCAGAAGGAATTACAGCAACTGTTCTTGATATGTATTGTGTAAAACCGCTGGATAAAGAAGCAATTGTAAGAGAAGCTGTAAATGTAAAAGCAGTTGTTACAGTGGAAGAACATGCTCCATTTGGCGGACTCGGTTCTATGGTTGCACAAGTCGTTGGAAGTGAGTGCCCGAAAAAGGTTGTAAATATGTCATTGCCGGATGCTCCTGTTATCACAGGAACTTCACAGGAAGTGTTCGATTATTATAAATTGAATGTAGAGGGAATTGCTGAGAAAGTGAAAGAAATTCTGTAGATAACCACTGGGGACGGAGTTAATGGCTCTTTATCTGTCCCCACCAGTGGATTAGAGCCAGCAGGGACAGCTAAAGAGCCATTAACTCCGTCCCCGTTTGAAAGGATATAAAAATGGAAGAGAAATATATTATCAGTATCGACCAGAGTACACAGGGAACAAAGGCGCTTCTCTTTGATGCAGAAGGGCATTTGCTTCGAAGAACAGATGTGCCACATCGTCAGATTGTAAACGAAAAAGGATGGGTTTCACACGACCCGGAAGAGATTTACAGAAACACCATTCGGGTTGTAAAAGATCTTGTAGAAGAGTCCGGAATTGACCATTCACTTGTTCAGGGAATAGGAATAAGTAATCAAAGAGAGACAACATTAATCTGGGACAAAGAAACAAATAAACCAATCGCAGATGCAATTGTATGGCAATGCTCCAGAGCAACAGAAATTTGTGAACGTCCAGAAATTAAAAATGCAGCAGAAATGATTCGCAAGAAAACAGGACTTCCCCTATCACCTTATTTCCCGGCAGCAAAAATGGCATGGCTTTTGGAAAACCTTCAATGGGAAGAGAGCCAAAGAGGTCAGGAACTAATGGCTCAACATCAACTTTGTTTTGGAACAATTGATACATGGCTTGTATATCGTTTGACAAAAGGCCATGATTATAAAACAGATTATTCCAATGCGTCAAGAACACAGTTATTCAATATCTTTACCTTAAAATGGGATGAAGAAATATGTAAATTGTTTGGAATTTGTCCTGAAGATTTACCGCAAGTATGTGATTCGGACAGTGAATTTGGGTGGACAGATTTTGAAGGACTTTTTGAAAAACCTATTCCAATTCATGCGGTACTGGGAGATTCTCACGGAGCATTATTTGGTCAGGGGTGTCTTAGGCAAGGAGACATCAAAGCGACTTATGGCACGGGATCTTCTATTATGATGAATATAGGAGAAGTACCGGTTGTTAGTACACATGGTGTTGTCACATCGCTTGCATGGGGAATGGATGGAAAAGTAAATTATGTTCTTGAAGGAAATATAAATTATACCGGAGCGGTTATTTCATGGTTAAAAGACGATGTCAGACTGATTGATTCGCCGGCAGAGACGGAAAGCTTGTGCAGAGAAGCCATTTCCGATGATGAACTTTATTTTGTGCCTGCGTTTACCGGGCTGGGAGCACCACACTGGAAGAGTAATGCAAAAGCATCCCTATCTGGAATTACCAGAACAACCGGAAAAGCCGAGATTATTCGTGCAGGAATCGAGTGTATCGCTTATCAGATCACAGATGTTGTGAGAGCAATGGAGGCAGATGCAGGAGTAAAAGTGAAAGAACTCCGCGTGGATGGAGGACCAACAAAGAATCGTTATCTGATGCAGTTTCAAAGTGATATCCTTGGAGGAAATGTTTTAGTGCCGGATGCGGAAGAACTTTCCGGAATCGGAGTGGCATATGCAGCAGGTATCGCAATGGGAATCTATACGATGGATTTGTTCAAACTTATGAAGAGAAAGACATATTCAAAAAAAATGGATGAGAATTTGAGAGAGAAAAAGTACCGGGGATGGTCGAAGATAATTCAGGGGCTGAATTGAATTCTGTTGTTGAGTAAGTAAGAAGAGTTTCCCCTCAAACTCCTCACGGAACCATACGTGAAGGTATTCATTCATATGGCTTTTGTCGTTGCCGGATAGGGACGGAGTTTAGTGGCTTTTTTCGATTCAAAAATCCAAGAAAAGAAGACACAAACAGGGTCGACCCCAAAAAAGAAT
>NZ_RBZR01000004.1:0-47082 GCF_003628495.1 Ruminococcus sp. B05
TTTGTTTTTTTTTTGGGTGTTTGTGGTTTTGTTTTTGGTTTTTTTTTGTTTCAAAAAAACCCACTAAACTCCGTCCCTATCCGGCTCTCCCGCTCACATGATTTTTCCCTTGAAATGTATCAGCTTATGTGCTATTCTAAATCCACTCAGATGATATTCATTCATCTATAAAAGATCTATTAATCAAATCGGTATTTCAATTTAAAAGCTCAATTATTCGAGCAGATAATCCGATGAAAACAACAACGAGACAGCAGCTAAAGCCAATTAAAAATGTATGCAAGGACTTTTTTGGGTGAGATTTATGTGATAAACTATATCTATACGAGGATTCTTGTATCTTTTTTGCAATTATGCTGTCGCAAAAGAGAGGAGAATTCAATGGGAAAAACAAGTAAACAAAAGAAAACAAAAGCAGACAAATTTATAATGTTGCCCACCGTGGATTTCTGTTTTAAAGAGCTAATGCAAGATAAAAAGGTGCGAAAAGGACTGATAGCGGCATTGTTAAATGTGAACCCGACAGAAGTGGAATCAACAACACTGATGCCGACGATTTTAAGAAAAAGATATCCGGAGGATAAGTATGGAATCTTAGATGTACGAGTTGAATTGAAAAACGGCGTTCAAATTGATTTGGAAATGCAGGTTGAATCGTATGACTTCTGGGCTAATCGTTCAGTTTATTATGTGAGCAAGATGTATACGGAACAAATTAAAGAAGGGGAAGATTACGATAAACTCCAGAAATGCATTCAGGTAGGTATTTTATGTTTTCCATTGTTTGAAGACAATAAATGCTACCGAAGGATTGCTTTGTGCGATACGGAATCAGGAGAAGAATATACAGACTTGATAGAAATGCATGTTCTTGAACTTTCTAAATTACCTCCTGAGCAGCAAAATGAAACAGACCTTATGAAATGGATGCGTTTTTTCGGTGGGAGATGTGAGGAGGATTTTAAGAAAATGGCAGAAAAGGATGAATATATTGGCGAAGCGTATGAAGCATTAAAAAATATGAGTGAAGATGAAATAAAACGAATGGAATACGAAGCTCGGCAAAAGGCAATCCGGGATTATAATTCTTATATGCATAGTGCTGAGAGACGTGGAATTAAGAACGGAATTAAAAATGGAATTAAGATTGGAAGAGCAGAAATATTAAAACAGCAAGTTGAGAAGAAACTTGCCAAAGGCAAGAGCCTGGAGATAATTGCAGATGAGTGTGAAGAGGAAATTTCTGTTATTCAGGCACTTATTAACGAGATAAGAGCAGAGTAACAGGAGTCGGAAAGGGACGGGGATAGTGAGCCGGATAGGGACGGAGTTTAGTGGCTTTTTGCTATGCAAAAAAGCCACTAAACTCCGTCCCTATCCGGCTCACTATCCCCGTCCCTTTCCGGCACTACAAAAAGAGGGCAAGACTTTCATCTCACCCTCTTGGAAGTGTCAAATATTAGCCGAAATATCTCTTAAGCAATCCTTCGAATGCTTTTCCGTGTCTAGCTTCATCTCTTGCCATCTCATGTACTGTATCGTGGATTGCATCCAGATTAGCAGCTTTAGCACGTTTAGCAAGGTCAAATTTACCAGCTGTAGCTCCGTTCTCAGCGTCAACTCTCATCTCAAGGTTTTTCTTTGTGCTGTCTGTTACGACTTCTCCAAGAAGTTCTGCAAATTTAGCAGCGTGCTCTGCTTCTTCGTAAGCAGCTTTTTCCCAGTAAAGACCGATCTCTGGGTAACCTTCTCTGTGAGCAACTCTTGCCATTGCAAGATACATACCAACTTCTGAACATTCTCCTTCAAAGTTTGCTCTTAAATCAGCAAGGATGTCTTCGCTAACACCTTTAGCAACACCTACAACGTGCTCAGCAGCCCATTCTCTTTCACCTGTCTGCTCTTTGAATTTGTCAGCACCAACACCACAAACTGGACATTTCTCTGGTGCAGCATCTCCTTCGTGAACATATCCGCATACTGTACATACAAATTTTTTCATAATTTTGTTCTCCTTTTCTTAAAATGAAATTTTGGTATAATTAAGACCTTTCATAGTTATAATTCGCAAAAATCTGTGAGTATATAACTATTTTATGCAGTCACCGCATTTACCATAAAAAATAGTGTTACTGGATTCTATAATACCATCGAAATTCGTGGCAGCTGCCTTGTTTATCTGTTCGATTTCCTTCATATCCAGGTCAAGGTCAAGAACCCGTCTGCACTCAGTGCAGAAAAAATGATTGTGTGGCTTGACACATCCATCAAATCTGTCGGCTCCATCTGGAGTGGCGATTTTCAATGCTTCACCAATGTCCGTAAGAAGATTCAAATTCCGATATACAGTTCCAAGACTGATGTTAGGATAATCTTCCTTTACATGCATATAAACCATGTCGGCAGTTGGATGCTCTTTGGTCGAGGCCAGATACTGTTTGATGGATTCTCGTTGTCGGCTGAATTTTAATGTTGCCATTGGGAATCCCTCCTTAAAACTTAAACAATAATAGTAACAATTACTGTAATTAGAATATACAATTATTTGAGGAAAATGTCAATACTTTTTTGAAAAAAATTTTCAAGTTTCTTGATGAATTTTTCGATATTTTGTTGGAGACATTCCATAATAATCAGTAAATACTCTGTAAAAATGATCGGAACTGTTATAGCCGACATCTTCTGCTATTTTTTCGATAGAATCATTTGTTGTTTCTAACAATTGAACTGCCGCTCTCATTTTTAATTTTCGGACTACAGAAGAAAATGACTGGTCTGTAGTTTCCTTTATTATTTTTGACAGATAAGGCACAGAATAATGAAAAATTTTTGAAAGTTCGGACAGGGTAATTGTGGTATAGTGACTTTGTATGTAGCGCAAAATAGGAGCGTAGGCAATTCCGTTATTATAACTGGAAAACTGGCTGTATGTTTCGTAATTTCGTAGAATGCTTACGAATAGAAGGCTAAGCCAGTGGACGTTGCTTTGATTTACATATTTATCATATTGAAAATTTTCTAAAAAAAGTTCTTTCATTAAAAAACGTACATCAGGAGAAGCACTTGTCTGGAAAAGCAGATAATTTGGCTCATCTGTATTTGATAAAATCTTCCTGAAAAAGTGGGACAGAATATCATCATTGGAAAGAAGTGGGAAAAATGTCTTACTAAAAGTTTGTTCTTTCACAAGGATAGGGAAAATCTGTGAATCTGGATCGAGAAGTCTGGTAGAATGGTTTGTAAAAGGAGAAATAATACAGAAATCCCCTTCTTTTAGTATTCTTTTTTCATCCAGAAAGACAAACTCACACTGACCTTTGAAAATATAATTAATCTCAAAACAATCATGCATGTGAATAAAGGTATTAATATTCCAAAACTGACTTATAACGGTTAAGTCTGCATTCATAGGGACAACATCAAAATCTTCTATATTAGTTAGAATATTTCCAGGAAAACGGAAATATAAAGTACGTATTTTTTTCAAAAATTCATCATCATCCATCAGGGCAAATCCACTTATATCAGGAAGCTCTGACTCGGAACAAATATAATTTTGGTTTTTATACAGTTCATGAAGAATATCCGGAAGATTAGGATGGTTATTATGAACTCGGTTAAAATTATCAATGCTATCCTGGATATCTCCAAGTGAAACGTAGAAATTCATAATATGCTTACCTCCTTTGCACCAGTATATCATCCAATTCAAACAGTGTAAATTAAAAAAGATACAAGATGAATAGTAAAAAACAAAAAAAACAGGATATATTTAATTATAAATATTAAAAAATATAGGAAAATAAAGTGAATTCATTATGATATTACAGAGCGGAAAATGTGGTTGCAATGATATGATGCCTTTAGAAAAAAGGAGGATATTAAAATGGGAGTGAATTCAAAAGGAAAGCTAAGCTGGAGAGAAAAATAGCATTTTCCAGTGGTGAAATGGGAATAAATTTGTTGTTTGCAGCAATGAGCGCATATCTACTTGTATATTATACAAATTATGCGCACGTTAATGCAGCGGTTATTTCACTGAATATGGGATCTATGTTTTATTATCTTGCGTATGTATGTGGAAAACCACAGTCGGTAGCAGTAGTAGGAATGATTTTATCCATGCCGATGCTTTTCCTGATTCCTCTTTCAAAACCTGTGATCGCAAAAACTGGTATGAAGAACGGCCTGATTGGTGGTATTTTGCTTATGACATTGGGACGTGTGGTCGTTGGTCTTGGTGGAAGTACATCTCTTATGGCAGTATATATAGGTTCGGTTATTTTTGCTGTAGGATGTAGTACACAGTGGTGCTCTTATCCATTACTTTGTAATACGGTAGAATATGGTGAGTGGCAGAATGGTTATCGTCAGGAAGGGCTGATCATGTCAGTAAATAGTTTTGGTTCCAAATGTGGTACAGCTTTGGGAACAGCATTCTGTGGATGGATTCTTGCATGGGCAGGATATAATGGTGCAGCAGAGGTACAGACTGCATCGGCTTTAACAGGTATTACGATTGTATATGTAGTGCTTCCAATTGTCTTAAATATTCTGTGTGTAATTATTCTTAGCTTCTACAAACTGGAAAAACAGTATCCGACAATTGTCAAAGAACTGGAAGAAAGACACCAGAAAGAAAAATAGTGTGAAGCTGAAAGAATGTTTATAGAAATATTACGATAGTGGAGAAAGGAAATAAATATGAAGAATCAGGCGATATATCCGGGTAAGGTATGGTTGGATACAAATGGAAATCGTATTCAGGCTCATGGCGGTTCTATTATGTACATTGATGGCGTGTATTATTGGTATGGAGAAAATAAAGAGAAAACAGATGGTGTGAACGGTATCTGGCATTGGGGAGTGAAATGTTATAGTTCCACAGATTTGTATAACTGGGAAGACAGAGGAATTATTATTCCACCGGAACCAGGTGATCCTACATCTTCATTGCATCCGGAATCATGTATGGACAGACCACATATTATTTATAATAAGAAAACAAAGAAATATGTATGTTGGATGAAAATTATGAACAAAGACAGTTTCCAGACACAGACAGAAACTGTAATGGTTGCAAATCACATTCTTGGTCCATACACGAAGGTGAAAGAAGGATTACAGCCATTGGGAATGAATGCAGGAGATTTTGATCTTGCTGTAGCAGAAGATGGAAAAGCATATTATTACTTTGAACGTGTGCATTCGGAAACAATTTGTGCGGATCTGACGGAAGATTATACAGATGTTACAGGATATTATTCTACGCATTTTCCGAGAAAACATCCACCATATGTGAGAGAGGCAACGGCACATTTTAAAAGAAAAGGAAAACATTATCTGATTACTTCCGGAACAACAGGATATTTACCAAATCCGTCAGAAGTAGCTGTTGCAGATACATGGCATGGACCATATAAAGTATTGGGAAATCCTCATGTTGGAGATGAGAGTCAGACATCTTTCCACAGTCAGATCTCATGTATCTTTAAAGTGGAAGGAAAAAAAGATTTATACATTGCGTGTGCAGATCGATGGCTGCCACAGAATATGGATAAAGAATATCCAATTTATGAGGAAATGTTTAACAGTATTTATTCAGAAGAAGAGAAAGAATTTGATTTTAGCCGCATGGGAGAGGAACCGGTTCAGAATACATCCATTGCAGATTATGTATGGTTACCACTTCGTTTTGATGGAGATATGGTTTATATTGACTGGAAAGACGAGTGGAGAATAGAAGATTACGAGTAAAAAGTAATAAATTAGGATAACAGGTGTTGTTAGTAGGTTAGGAAGTTTATGCTTCCAAGATTACTGACAACACCTGTTTTGATATAAAAAAGAAATTCTTATTATTTGTATAATGAAGCTAGTTGTGAATGATGAAAATAAATTCCGGGATGTATGATAATGACAAAATATTACAAATATATTACATAAAGAACGGAAAATATGAAATAATATGTAAGATAAGGTCGTAGGATGAAGATGGAAAGATATGGTAAAATATTGACAAAATAATATTTTGTTGATACAATGCAAATGTAACAAATAATTAATAAATGTGTAACAATTGAAAACTTCCTACAAAAGATAAAGAAAAAACAGTAAGGAGGTTTTAGATGAAACAAGTACACATAAAACAAAAATTGATTGCTTCTGCAATAGTTGGAGCATTGATGATTCCGGGGAGTGCAATGGTAGTAGATGCAGCGGATACAGACGAAAATGTAAATGTAGTATCGCAGGTTGCAGGAATCGATCAAGTTACAGTTGCAACAGTAACGGCAGATGTGCTGAATGTAAGAGCCGGTCAGGGGACCGATTTCCAAATTTTATTGCAAATTTTAGAACAAGAACGTTATGAAGTAACAGGGGACTCAGTAAATGGATGGTATCCGATCACAGTAGGGGATGTAGACGGATGGGTGTCCGGTGAGTGGATTACGACTGAGAAAGTGGACAAAGATGAATTTGCAGAAGAGGAAAAACAGGCACAAAAAGATAGTGTAGGGATGGCACAAGAAACGGTTGCGTTACAATCTTTGTCATATACAACAGGACAGCAGGTTATAGATTTTGCCTGTCAGTTTATTGGGAATCCCTATGTATGGGGAGGCACAAGTTTAACTAGTGGTGCAGATTGTTCAGGATTTGTACAGTCGGTATATGCAAACTTTGGGATAAGTCTTCCGCGAACCACATGGGATATGGAAAATATCGGATATGAAGTATCATATGAACAGGCACAGCCGGGTGACTTGATTCTTTATGATGGTCACGTCGGCTTGTATATGGGTGATGGAAATATTGTAAATGCAATGAATGAAGCAGATGGGATTGGTATATGCACGGCAACGTATGCGCCAATCGTGACAGTGAGGAGAGTATTATAGATATCAAGAATGGTGCGGAGAAAAACTTCCGCACCATTTTTTTACATTATTATAGGAAGAAAGTATATTAGAAATATGTGGATAACTTAGCCAAATAGCTTATCCACACTATCAACATGAAAAATAGTGTAATATACACCGACTTTTACTGAAAAATAGAAGATTATTCACCGATTCTCAACAGATTATCAACAAGGAAAGGATATTTTTTCACTGGAATACCCCTGATTTTTCACATGAAAAACCGAGTTATCCACAGAAATTCACAAAGTTATCCACATTTTGTTAATATGTTGGGGAAAAATAGTGGGTAACTGGTACATGAACAATTGTTTGGAGTTAGTTATGTGAAAAAGTATGACAGTAATGAGATATTTGTGTGTAACCAGGTGAATTTACAGAAAGTTTACAAAATAATAAGACAGGAAAGATTGTTAAAAGTTCTCCAATAGGAAAATGGCGAATGGCAAAATGCACAAAAAAACAGAAAAACGTCGAAAATCTTGAAAATGGAGTTTTCAACTTATTCACATTGAAAATTCGGAAAATGGTGGATAAATTAGAGATTTCCTCATAGTTATTCACATTATCCACATTAAAAACCCACATTTATGTGAATTACTTTTAATAAAAAAAGAACAGATGTTTTGGTGTAAATTATGAAAATGCATTTTTGTCGAAAAAAAACAAAAAAATAATTGACTTTTAAGATGTCTAAAATCTATAAGAATTGAAGTGACAATTCAGATATTTGATACATTTTTAGAGTTGCTAAATTCAATGTATGGGATTATAATAGGAAACACGAAACAATAAGGAGGAAATTGAAAATGGCACAGATTACAAGAGCTACAAAAATTGGCGAATTGTTGAATGTATTTCCAGAATCAGCTCCAATCTTAATGGAAATTGGAATGCATTGTCTTGGATGCCCATCTTCACAGATGGAGTCATTAGAAGAAGCAGCTATGGTTCATGGTATTGATGCAGATTTACTTGTTGAGAAGATCAATGCAGCAATGACAGCAGCAGGAAAATAAATTAAAATGACTAAAATAAAAATGTCCGAAATTCGATTTGAAGAATTTCGGACATTTTTTTGCTTAAAAATAATGATTACATCATAGCAGGTACGATAAATGAATATCTGTTATTAGCTAAGATGCGCCAGTTTCTGTACGGCATCGGCTGCTATCACAATCTCACAGTGTTCTTCAAGAAATGCGAGAATCGTAGTAGATACCTTCTCCGGAGAACCATATTCAGAAAGCATATTACAGACTTTATTAAATTCATTTTTTGTATGCTCTGACTGTGTCAGTGCCAGAATGTAAATACCATCACTGTTGTTATCACGATACAAAGTATTAGCACCATGATAAAGAGAACCGATTAACTGTGCCATTTGAATGACCTGGTCGATATTGTCAAAGGAATATAATTTGACATTGAGTGGAACAGGTGCATCTTCTGCCGTTTTTTCCTCTTCCTGTTCTGATGATGTAGCAGATACGCTGGCAGCAGCACCCTTTACTTTATTGAGTAAGTCTAAAAATTCATCTGCACCTTCAAGTTTATTCAATGTCTCAGGGAGAGGAAAATCATTTTCCCCTGCAGACGTGAATTTTGAAAAACGGGTATCCAATTCTTCCGGGTCTTCAACCTTTGTAATAATAAGTACAATTGTGTCAGCAGAAGTTGGAATTGCTTCTATCATCAATGGAATATCGTCAGCTTCAAAACCAAAGTCAAATGATGCCTGTTGCATCATATCACGAAATAAGGACTTGGCTTTTTCAGTACCATATGCAAGTTCACTTAGTTTCAAATGGCGGGCAGCCAAATCGGCATGTGTCAATGTACAACGAATCTGGTTATCGTTAATTTTTTCAATTTTCATATGATCACATCCTTACATTTATATATTATTTCTCATGATTAGTATAAACAAATCTTTTTCGAATGTAAAGAAAAACACAAATATATTACTTATCAACAAATCCACAGCACTTATGAACAAAAAACACATTGAAATATGGGAAAGATGTTCCTATAATGGCAAGTACAGAAGATAGTATTTCGTGATAAATAAATTAATATACGAGAGGAGGAAAGAATCATTTCGGGAAATACAATTAGAATCGTAAGATCTAAATTCGGATAACAATAACATTTCATAAACATTTCAGTCAAAAAAATCTATTCGAAAAATACGAGCAACTATTCAGATTAAATTGGAAAGTTGCATATTCTAAAGAATTCGAGTCCTGAATTCTAGGACAGTACACAACTAATAATTAAAAAAGAGAAAGTCATGGTACGGTTCGTACTATCTTTTGGACATATCATCTTACGGCATGTCACACACCTAACCTCCGATATATAGATGATATATATAAATGTATATTTATCAGAACCGACATGGAAAGGAGCAGAGTCAAAAAAATGGATTTAAGTAATGGAACGGTATACACAGAATTGTATACAGAATTGGAAGGATACGAAAGGAATGGCGTCTGTCTGTTGATGGAAGGAAGTCATGTCAGCCCGATGCAGGTAGTGAGAGAACTAATGGCCCGAGAAGAAGGCAGTTATATGCGGGATTATGAGATGAATGCAGATGGATATATCGAATCCTTATCTTTTATCAATGTAACAAAGAAAAATGAAACTGAGAATGAGCATAAACCGTCGTAAACCCCTTTATTTCAGACAGTGTAATATGGTATAATGGAATCTGATAGGAGGTACGCCATGGACGAAAGAGAAAGACGCCAAAAGCGTCAAGTTAAGAAAACCAGACGACCGGTACAGTCAGGTAGAGGCGGAAGAGCTGGAGCAGGGTATCCAGAGGCAGATGCGCAGAGAAGAAGAACTTCAAACAATGTGAATAGAGCAAGACGTAATCGTGCGAGACGTAGAAGAAGACTTTTTATAATCAGAGGAGTAATATGTATTATTTTAGTTGTCGCAGTGGGCTTGGGATTCATACTTTATCACAAATATGGTTCATCTAAAGAGAAAGCTGATTTGAAAAATTATTATGGAATCAGTGATAAAAATGAGCTGGGTGTCACAGTAAATAATAAAGTAATCAAAAATAGCGATGGGAATGCGGTAGGCAGATTGATTGACGGTGAAGCGTATGTGGAATATTCTGTTGTCAGAGATTATATAAACGAACGTTTTTATTGGGACCCGAATGAGAACATTATGCTATATACATTACCAAACGGCAATGTTTCAGTTGAAGTTGGAAGCAAAGATTATACAGAAGTTACAGAGAAGAAAAGTGAGACGTATACAATTCTGAAGACAGAGGGAAGAACAGCATATATAGCCGTTCCATTCATCCAACAGTATACGAACATGGATTACAACATATACAAAACCCCGAATCGTGTTGCAATTACAAGTAGCTGGGGAGAGATTGAAAGTGCGATCATAAAGAAAAAAACAGAGGTGCGTTATCAAGGCGGAGTGAAGAGCCCAATTCTGACAGAAGTGAAGAAGTCAGATAAAGTAACCGTGCTGGAAGATGAAGATGGCTGGAAGAAAATAGCAACTGAAGACGGATTTGTCGGATATGTTAAGACAAGAACGTTAAAGAAGATTCAGAAAGAAACGACAAAAAGAGATTTTGACGAACCAAAATACACGAATATTTCTGTAGGGCATACGATTAATATGGCATGGCACAATGTTGAAAATGAAGATGCGAACAGTTATGCATTAGAAACAATTGCATCTACAAAAGGGCTTAATGTGATAGCTCCTACGTGGTTTAAAATTGCAGATACCGATGGAAATCTGACATCACTTGCAAGTTCAGATTATGTTAATTATGCACATCAGGTGAATCTTGACGTATGGGCTACAGTTAGAGATTTTCATGGTGGAATTAATAGCTATGATGAGACTTATGAAGTATTAAGTTACACTTCAAAACGTGAGAATCTGACGAATCAGATTATTGCAGCAGCACTTCAGACAGGAATTGATGGAATCAATCTTGATTTCGAATTGATTTCGACAGAATGTGGAGAGCATTATATTCAGTTTGTAAGAGAATTGTCAGTAAAATGCAGACAGAATGGATTAGTATTTTCAGTAGATAATTATGTTCCACAACCATATAATGAGCATTATGATTTAAAGGAACAGGGAATTGTCGCAGATTATGTTGTAATTATGGCATATGACGAACATACAGAAGGGTCTTATGAAGCAGGTTCTGTATCATCTTATAATTATGTAAAAGATGGAATTAAGAATGCAGCAAAGAGTGTATCATCTGATAAGCTGATAGCAGCAGTTCCATTTTACACGAGACTTTGGTTAGAAACTCCGAAGACAGATGCTGAATTGGCATCCGAAGAGGGAACTGAAGCTGCAAATTATAAGAATAAAGTAAGTAGTACAGCATTAGGCATGGATGAAGCACAGCAGGTAGTTCAGGATGCGGGTGCACAGACTGAATGGGATGATACTACAAAGCAGAATTATGCACAGTGGGAAACGGAAGATGGAACCTACAAAATTTGGCTGGAAGATACAAAATCCCTGGAGGAAAAATTGAAACTGATCAAGAGCGACAATCTTGCAGGTGTTGCAGAGTGGAAGCTTGGTTGGGAGAATTCTGATGTTTGGGATATGATTCTGCAGTATGTAAATTAAATAAGTAAGAAAGAGACATCCTTTTTCTGCATATATTTTAAAAGTAATATATGTGGAAAGGGATGTTTTTTTGAAGTTAAATTATAAAGAAATAAAGTCAAAGGGGAAAACAGTGCTCGTGATAGTCTGTTTAATGGGAGTTGCAATTGGAAGCCAGATTATCGGGACAAAGTTTTATGAGCATGTTATAAGTAAAGTAGATGATATGCAAAATAATAGTCAGAATGTAGAAGATATGGGAAGTGAAACAAGTGTAGAGAGCACACAGATAGAGAATAAAAAGGTACAGATTGTGCTGGATAGTGGGCACGGGGGAAGTGATCCGGGAAAGATTGGGATTAATGGCGTACAAGAGAAGGATATCAATCTTATGATTGCAAAGAAAGTAGAATCCAAATTACAGGAAAAGCAAATTGTTGTGATGATGACCAGGACAGATGAAAGGGGACTGGCAGATTCTAAAGTGGAAGATATGAAAACAAGAGTAGATATAATTAATGAAAATAAGCCGGTGTTGGCAGTAAGTATTCATCAAAACAGTTATGAACAGGAGGGAATTTGTGGGGCACAGGTTTTCTACTATACACATTCAACGGAAGGGAAAAGTGCAGCGGAATATATGCAGAATAGTTTATTGAGTGTGGACGCAGATAACAAAAGACAGGCAAAAGCAAATGACACTTATTACATGTTGAAGCGTACAGAGGTTCCACTCATCATTGTGGAGTGCGGATTTTTAAGCAATCGGGAAGAAGCGGAAAAATTAAGCACAGATGAATACCAGGAAAAGGTTGCAGATGCAATTTGTAATGGAATTGAAACATATCTGAAAGACATAAGTTAGAAATTTGCATTTTTTCTGTAAATATTAGTAGAAAGTTTGCCGGATAGACTGCTTTTTAGAAGATGCATATTTTTTTTTACTATGAAAAATGGTATAATAAAATTTATGGAAACGATAATTAGAAAAGTAGATAAACATAATATTGACATGCAGATTATGCAAGAAGCAGGAGAGATTCTTAAGAAGGGCGGTTTGGTAGCGTTCCCGACAGAGACGGTTTATGGTTTGGGGGCGAATGCGCTGGACGAGGAGGCAGCGAAAAAGACTTATGCAGCAAAGGGCAGACCTTCGGATAATCCATTGATCGTGCATATTGCAACTTTAGAAGATTTGGAGAAGGTAGCTAAGAATATTTCGAAAGACGTAGAAGCACTGGCTAATCGATTCTGGCCGGGACCACTGACGATGATATTTGAAAAGACAGATATCGTGCCATATGGAACAACAGGAGGATTAGATACAGTGGCTGTCAGAATGCCAAGTGACCCGATCGCAAGAGAATTAATCCTGGCAGGCGGTGGATTTGTATCGGCACCAAGTGCGAATACTTCGGGACGTCCAAGTCCGACGACAGCAGAACACGTAAGTGAAGATTTGAGTGGAAAGATCGACATGATTATAGATGGAGGAAGCGTAGATATCGGATTGGAGTCTACAATTCTTGATATGACGGTCAATCCACCGATGATTTTAAGACCCGGTGCAATTACAGCAGAGATGTTTGAAGAAGTGATTGATCATGTGACGATTGATGAGACAATTCTTGGAATAGAGACAAAAAAGGCACCAAAGGCACCTGGAATGAAGTATCGTCATTATGCACCAAAGGCCAAATTGACGATTGTAGAGGGTAATATCAGGGAAGAAGTTCTGGCAATCCGGCAGCTTGTGTATGAAGCAATCAGACAGGGCAAACGCGTTGGAATCATTGCGACGAACGAAACAATTGCGTATTATACAAATGGTGTGATCAAGAATATCGGAAGCCGTGAAAATGAAGAGACGATTGCGAGAAATCTTTATGCAATCCTGCGTGATTTTGATGCAGAAGAAGTAGATTTGATCTACAGTGAATCATTTGCCTTGCAGGGGATAGGAAAAGCAATCATGAATCGTCTTGAGAAGGCAGCGGGACATATGAGAATCTCGGCACAGGCAGTTATGAAATATCAGAAATACAGACGTATTGTATTTTTGAGTGATGCAGATACATGCCGTGGGCCAATGGCTGCAGAGATGCTCAGACACAAGGATTTACGGCAGGAATATGCCATTGATTCCCGCGGGCTTGTAGTATTGTTCCCAGAGCCGGTGAATCAAAAAGCCGAGGCAGTCATGAAAAGTGCACAAATGACGATGGAAGAGCATACAGCAACCGCATTTTCGGAAAATGATGTTGCAGAAGATATACTGATATTGGCAATGTGTGAGAGTGAAAAAGAAAAAGTACAGACAGAGTATGGAGAGGCTGCGAAAGTATTTACGCTCAGTGAATTTATCGGAGAAGAATTGGAGATACCGAACCCGTATGGTCAGCCATTGAACGCATATGGAGAATGTATGGAGAGGCTGACAGAGGCAATCGATAAACTGGCTGAAACCTTAAATAAAGAGGTGTCTTTTGAAGAAGCGTAAAAATGGGAAAAACAGGAGGGGAATATGTCGACAAAGCGAGATGATTATATATCATGGGATGAATATTTTATGGGGGTAGCTCTGCTTTCCGGACTTCGTTCAAAGGATCCGAATACACAGGTGGGATGTTGTATTGTAAGTCCTGACAATAAGATTTTATCAATGGGTTACAATGGACTTCCAAGAGGTTGTTCAGATGATGATTTTCCTTGGACGCGAGACGGAGAAGATCCGTTGGAAACAAAATATGTGTATTCAACACACAGTGAGCTCAATGCTATTTTGAATTATAGCGGCGGCAGTCTGGAAGGGGCGAGAATGTATGTCTCTTTGTTTCCTTGTAATGAATGTGCAAAGGCAATCATTCAGTCAGGAATAAAAGAAGTTATTTATGACTGCGATAAATATGCAGGTACACCAAGTGTGATTGCATCTAAGCGTATGATGAGCGCAGCAGGTGTGAAATTCTATCAGTATCATAGAACAAATAGGGAAATAAAGATTAATTTATAATAAAGAACATAAAGAAGATGTCAGCAGCATATAGATATTTTAGGAAATGAGAAGGGTGTGTCTAAATTGTTTAGTGGATAGCAATTTTGGCAGGATAATTCTGGACGGAGGTATGGTATGCTTCATAAGCTGGCATCTTTTTTTGTGACATTTTTTGTTCGCGCGCTTGTCGGAGGAACACTAATCTTTTTTATAAATCATTATGTGTTACTGGATCAAACATCGTTAAATGTAGGGATTAACGCAGCTTCGTTGGTTACAAGCGGGGCGCTTGGAGTACCTGGGGTATGTCTGTTATATGGTATCTTAATTTTTCAAAATTTGTGAGGATTTCACAAAAACAAAAAAGATGAAAAATCTATCTGGACAAATAAAAAATACACGTTTATAATACGATTCACACAGTAGTTATCACATCTGCTGTTTCATTTCAAATCAATCTGATTTGGATATTTCTAGGGATTGGATGAGCAAATATATCATTCAATTATCAATTATGAATTCCGTTGCATATTTCGCAACAATGTTTCAAGTTGAATTAATCAAAGTAAAATACGGACAAACTCTATAGGACTATAGGTGTGGTGTGTAGAGAGACAGGAGGACAAAGTGTATGTAAAAAATGTTGTAATTTGTGATTCTCAAAAACAATATTCGGAAAATCTGTTTCAAGTATTAACAAAGAGTAAGTCACCGGAAGTACAGTTTTATCTTTTTCACAGTATGCAGGACGCAGAACAATTTGCAAAAGAGAAGAAGATTTATGCGTTGCTGACAGGAGAAGAATATCCAAAAGAAAAAAGAAGGCAGATTCCGGCGGTAAGGAGATTTGTGTTAGTACAAGATAAAAGGAGTGTACTGGAAGATGGAGAGATAGGTGTTTATCGGTATCAGAGTGCAGAAGCAATACGTGCACAGATGTTGGAAAGAAGAGTTAGGAGAAAGGAGACGCAGAGAAGTACAAAGGTACGAAGAGGAGGACAATTGATCGGGGTGTATTCTCCGATTCATAGAATTGGCAAGACAAGATTTGCTCTTGCACTGGGAAAGAAATTAGCGGAGCGGGAACCGGTATTGTATTTGAATCTGGAAGGATATGCAGGTTCGTCTTACTATTTTACCGATCCAACAGAGCAGACACTGGCAGATCTGATTTATTATTTGCGTCAGGAAAAGGGGAATCTCGGGATGCGGATCAGTATGATGGCAGGTCAGCTTGAGAAGTTAGATTATATTAAACCGATGCCATATATTTTGGATATGCAGGCGATACAAAAAGAGGAATGGTTACAATTATTTCAACAGATTTTAAATCAGTGCATTTATGAGAAGATTATTTTGGATTTGGGAGACAGTGTGAATGGTTTGTTTGAAATTTTGGAGGCATGCCATACTGTTTACACACCATATATCGAAGAGCGGGCAGCAATGACAAAGCTTGCAGAGTATACGGAAAATTTGCGTAAAACAGGAAAAGAACAGGTTTTGGAGAAAACGATTCAAAAAAGAATGAGGTAGAAGATAACGTGAATATACAAGAAGAACAGCTATATGAACGGGTGATGGAACGGATAGACCTTACAAGAGAGATGGAGGATGAAGAATTATCCGAGATTATCTATAGTGTGTTACAGGAATTTTCGGAGGAAGAGTATTTGCCATTGAAAGAGCAGATACGGTTGAGCAGACGATTGTTTCATTCTTTTCGTAAATTGGATGTGTTACAGGAACTGGTAGAGGATGATTCGATTACGGAGATTATGATTAATGGAAAGGATCACATATTTGTGGAGAGGGATGGCAGAATAGTCCGCTCTGACAAGACGTTTTTATCGCAGGAAAAATTGGAAGATGTGATCCAGCAGATTGTATCAGGAACGAATCGTTATGTAAATGAATTGTCTCCGATTGTGGATGCCAGACTGGAAGATGGTTCACGTGTGAATGTTGTGTTGAAACCAGTGGCTTTGAATGGTCCGATCATGACGATCAGAAAGTTTCCAAAAGAAAAGGTGACGATGAAACAGCTGGTTGAATGGCAGAGTATCACAGAAGAGGCGGTAGAATTTTTAAAGATGCTTGTCAAAGCTAAATACAATATTTTTGTGAGTGGAGGAACCGGATCAGGGAAGACAACGTTTTTAAATGCCTTATCGGATTATATTCCAAAGGATGAACGGATTATCACAATTGAAGATAATGCGGAATTACAGATAAAGGGGGTCCCGAATCTTGTAAGGTTGGAAGCGAGAAATGCGAATCTGGAAGGAGAAGGAGCGGTGACGATCAGAGATTTGATCAAATCGGCACTTCGAATGCGACCGGATCGTATCGTAGTCGGCGAGGTAAGAGGGGATGAGACTGTGGACATGATATCATCGGCGATGTTGAACGGGCACAGCGGCTCTATGTCCACCGGACATTCAAATAATCCGACCGATATGTTGCATCGATTAGAAACGATGATGATGATGGGAATAGACCTTCCTTTAACGGCAATTCAGAGACAGATTGCATCTGCATTAGATATTATTATTCATTTGGGAAGATTGAGGGACAAGTCAAGAAAGGTGCTGGAGATAGTGGAGGTGTTAGGATTTGAGAACGGTCGGATTCAGACACAGACGCTATATGAATTTCGAGAGGAGGGAATGAGAGGTGGAAAGATTCAAGGAACACTGGTGAAGAGTGCGGAATTGGTTCATCGGGACAAATTGCTGGCAGCAGGATATACAGCGTAAGGAATACATGGTTGCAATTGCAAAGGCTATTGTATTGGACTTGCTTTTAGCATATTTGTTTTATGATTCATGGATTGCAGGTGTTGTCTTATTGCCGGTTTCTATCGGATATTTTCAGCAGTGGAGAGAAGAGTGCTGCAGAAAAAAGGAATTGAAATTCCGTATGCAGTTTCGAGATGCAATGCAGATCATGGCGTCTTCCTTGAAGGTGGGATATTCGGTAGAGAATGCGATTCGCTCCACAGAAAAGGAGTTGCAAACATTATATTCAAAGGATAGCCGTATATGTCAGGAGTTTGAACTTATGACACATAAATTAAGTATGAATCAGACTGCCGAACAAGTATTGTGGGCGTTTGCCAAAAGAGTTCAACAAGAAGATGCAGAAGATTTTGCGGTGGTGTTTGCGACAGCCAAGCGGATGGGTGGAGACAGCATTACAATTTTAAAAGAGTCGATTCGCATGATAGGAGACAAGATGGAAGTAGAGCGGGAGATCCAGACGATGTTAGCGGCGAAGAACTTAGAATTTCAGGTGATGTGCATGATTCCGTTAGGTATGGTTCTGTATATGCGTTTTACATTTCCGGAGTTCTTATCTGTCTTGTATGGAAGTGCTGCAGGAGTCATGTTGATGAGTGTGTGCCTGATTATTTATATAGCGGCATATTACATGGGAAGGAAGATGGTACACATTGAAGTTTAAAGAAAATCGGAATACGATGCAGAAAAAAATAGGGATAATTCTTCTTACAGCAGGAATATTATCTTTGATTCTTTTTCTTGCAGATAATCTTAAGAGTCTTCCGATGACGAAAGAAGGGATAAATTATGTGGAACGTAACAAGCAAGGTAAAGGAGACAGACAAGAAGCTTTACAAGTATGGATCGGAGATGCCAAAGAACCATATACTGTCCGAATCCACGAACAGAAATATACGGAGGCAGAATTACAACGAGAACTGGCCAAGGCAGAAGTTCAGCTGGAGAAGCTGATATTAGGAGATAATAGAAGTCTTGATGAGGTGCGAAGTAATCTGAATCTTATTCGTAATATTCCTGATACGGGGATTAAAGTGTCCTGGGAGCTGGATAATTATGAAGTGTTGAATTTGCAAGGGAAAGTTAAGAATGATGATTTACCAAAGGAAGGACGCATAGTTGAACTGAGAGCTACGTTATCTTATGAGGAAATAAAGGAAATGTATTTCCTTTATGCAAGAATATTGCCACCGAAACAGACAGATATGGAAAAACTGATATCAAATTTAAACGCAGAGGTAGATAAGCAGGACAGGTTAAGTGAGACAGAGAAACGGATGTTACTTCCAACAAGTATAAATGGGGAGGTTATAATCTGGAAATATGCAAAGAATCTACGTGCAGCAGCAGTACTTCTGATAGGTATTGTTATGGCAGTGTTGATGTACGTATCAGAAAAACAAAAGGTAAAGGAAACACATTCAAAAAGAGAGCAGCAGTTAGCATTGGATTATCCTAAAATGATAAGTCGTTTTACACTTTTTCTTGGAGCCGGTATGACACCAAGAAATGCATGGAATAAGATTGTCAACGATTATGAACAGGAGAAAAGACGGGAAGTAAGTATAGAAGAAGGAAAAAGAAAAAAAGAAAAAGTTGAAAGAGAAGTATATGAAGAGATGGCATACACCATGCATGAGATGAAAGGCGGTATGGCAGAAAATGAATGTTATGAACGCTTTGGTGAACGTTGTGGATTACAAGTATACAAAAAGTTTGGAACAATGTTGTCACAGAACTTAAAAAAAGGCACAAAAGGCTTGACTGAATTATTGAGACAGGAGGCAGATACAGCGTTTGATGAGCGGAAAAACACAGCAAAACAGTTGGGAGAAAAGGCGGGAACGAAGATATTATTTCCAATGTTCTTGATGCTGGCGGTTGTATTGCTGATGATTATCGTACCGGCATTTTTATCGTTGCAAATATAAGGCATGTAGGATATGGAGGGATATTATGATAAAACAAATTACATTAATGGGGAAGATAAGACTACAGAAAGAAGCAGAAAAAATTAAAAACATTCTGAAAGACCAGTCTGGAATGTCGGTTATAGAATTGTTGTTAATTTTGGTCGTGATTATTGCATTGGTTCTTATTTTTAAGAATCAGTTGACAGATTTGGTAAATACAATTTTTGAAAAGATTACAAGTGAAAGTGCAGGTATCTGATGCAATGTAAAAGAAAGGTATCAGGGGAAATTACAGCATTTCTAAGTTTAATTTTTGTTCTACTTATTTCATTTATTTTTGCACTGATTGAAAGTGCGACAATTCAAACCACAAAGAATCAAAAGCGATTGGATGTGGATCGAGCAATCTTTTCAATATTTGGAGAATATCAAAAGGAATTATGGAAGGAATATGAAGTGTTTGCGTTGGATGCTTCTTACCAGTCAGGACAATACGACGAGAATCGGATTCTGGACAGACTTGCATATTATGGAAGTGCCGGAATCGAACAGGAGATTTCGGAAATACAGATGTTGACAGATAATCAGGGACAGGCTTTCAGGGAACAAGTTCTGGCATTTATGGAACAACAGACAGGAATTCAAAGCATACAGAATATGATTGGTTTATCTGCACAATGGGAAGAAAGAGAGATAGAAGGCAGTCAGTTGACAGAACAGATGGAAAATGAATTATTACAAAACGGAAGTGTTATAGAGGAAGAAGCCTCAGAATTACTTCAGATGCAGGCATCAGGACTTTTGGCACTGGCTTTGCCGAAGAATTTTATTTTATCGAACAGATCAATATCGAAAGAACAGCAATTGTCAGGTCGTACCTTAAACGGAGGCAGAGGAAGTTTTCCTGCAAGAGTAGGAGTTGGAGGATTAGAAGAAAGAGTATTATTTGAACAATATATAGAACAACATTTTAGTTCAGCTGTTGAAAAGAAATCAGAAAATCGGACATTGGACTATGAACTGGAATATATATTGTGTGGGAAATCGTCAGATAAAGAGAATCTTGAAGCAGTTATAAAACGGTTGATGGCAGCACGTTTTGCATTAAACTACGGATACTTGATGGGAAGCGTACAAAGGCAGGAAGAAGCAGCGGCATTAGCGGCTACCATTGCGGTGATTTTACTACAGCCAGAGTTGATGGAGACAGCAAAGCAGATAATTTTAATGCTATGGGGGTTCGGAGAAAGTGTGATAGATATACGAGCACTTTTGTCAGGCAATCGTGTAGCAATGATAAAAGATGATTCAAACTGGCAATTGCAGTTGAGCTCATTATTTCTTCTTGGAAGTGCATTGGATACGCAAGAGGGAAGAGATGATGAAAATGGTATGAAATATACCCAATATTTGCAAATACTTTTACTTCTGAAGCAAAACTCAGAGATTACGATGAGGACGTTAGACCGGGTAGAAGAAAATTTGATATATGAAAATAATCTGGGATATTTTCGTGCAGATTCATGTGTTACAAGGATGAAGCTACAAAACAAGGTAGAAATCTGGAACGGGAAAACATATCAGTTTCCATGTAAATTTGGGTATGAATCACAATAAAAGTGATGAATAGTTCTTATAAACAGAGTACAAAAACAGGCTGGTTTTGGGGTTTGATACGGGTGCCTTTTCGGCATTTATAAATCCCTCAAAAAAATAAAATGTGAAAATCTTTAGAAAGGAAAATCCGCATGGTGCAAAATTATAATTACTCATCTAAAAAAGTGCAGGAAAAGGTACCTGTATCAGATCCTAAAATCAGTACTGTACAAAAACAGCGGTGGAATAGAAAAAATAAAGGTAAGGATTATACGAATGGCAGTGTGACTGTAGAGGCAGCAATGGCAATACCGATATTTTTATTTGCAATATTGTGTATCGTATATATTTTAGAAATACAAAGTATTCGTTTTAGTGTTTCAGCTGCGGCGCAGCATGCAGGAAAATTGGCAGCAGAGCAGATCCCCATTGTGTCAGTGTTGAATCCGATTAAATTAAAAGCGGATATTGTCAATGTGGTCGGGGCAGAGAGATTGGATAGAAGTATTATTGATGGTGGAAGTGCAGGGATTCATTGTTTTACTTCTTATTACGATACAGGAGATGAAGTGATACATATTTATGTCAACTATCGAGTGAGATTGCCATTTCCACAGCATATGCATGTGGGACAAAAAATCCGACAGGAGATTGAAATTAAGGCGTGGACCGGATATCCACACAATGGATTGGATGGCGAGGATGACAGTATTGTATATATAGCAGATACGGGGAGTGTTTATCATACGAATTATCAGTGTTCGGCATTACATGTACAGATTCAGTTTGTGCCTCAGTCAGCACTGTCTGGATATCGAAATGAGTCGGGAGGACGATATTATGCCTGTGAACATTGTGTACATGGCAGCACAATGTCGGGAGTTTACATTGCTGATTATGGAACAAAATATCATAATTCATTGAATTGCAGCAGTTTAAAGAGATCTATCCGTTCTGTCAAAAAATCACAAGCAGGAGGAAGGAGAGCATGCAGCAAATGTGCGAATTAAGTCAGGGTGTATGGATTGTATATTTGACTTGTTTATCGGCGATTGATATTCGAACACGTAAAATTCCAATATGGCTGTTAGGTGCAGGTGGGATAACGGCAATTGTTATGCAGATATGGAAAAGTTTAAAAGGAATGTCGGTTTCTCCGATACTTATTGTGGCAGGGACAGCAGTGGGAATTGCATTTTTAGGAATCAGTAAGATTACGAGAGAAGCATTTGGTTATGGAGATGGAATTGTTATCCTAATTCTGGGAATTTGTTTGGGGTTCTGGGATTTGATAATCGTATTGATGATTTCATTTCTTGGAGCATCACTTATAGCAATATTACTATTAGTGGGGAATAAAGGAGCTAAAAAACAAAGTATGCCTTTCATTCCGTTTTTGTGTATAGGTTATGTTGCGGTGATATTGATGGGATAGTGCAAGTATGGGAAGAATAAAAAAATATCAAGAAGTACAGGGTGTTATAACAGTTGAAATGGCATATTTGATGCCAATTATTTTTATGGTGTTTGTGCTCGTTGTTTACACCGCATTTTATTATCATGATAAACAAATCTTGATTGGTGCGGCGGCGGAAACAACAACCGTTGGGGCACAGCAGAAGAGATGACCGGGAGAGAGTGTGGCTGCAGAACAATTCTGCCGTGAGAGAATCGGTGGAAAGTTAATTTTATTTGCAGAAACTGAGGTTACAACATCAGTGACGAAAGAATGGGTAGACGTAGACATTTATGCAAGAAAGAAGAAAATGAAACTTTATATCAGGCAAAGAGCACCGGTTGTCAATCCGGAAAAGAAGATTAGAAGAAAAGCAATTCTAGAAAAGGCAATAAAGAATAGCGAAAGCGAGTGAGGAAAAATATGTTTCAGGCGCAATTCGAATCAAAATTAAATCAAAGCAATTTACATATTTATTTGGACAAATTATATGAAGAAGATTATCAGATTCCGATGCTTCAAAAAAATCCGATTGTTGGAATCCTGCCGGTAAGAGGTGCGGCATTAGACGGAAAAAGTAAATACACGTATCAAACAAAAGGGTTTCAAACGATGGCTGTTATTTATGAAAAGAAACCAATCCAACAACAAGAAATTCAGTTATTGGTGATGGAACTTCTTCAGATAATAGAAAAGCTGGAAAATTATATGTTAAATCCCAATTGCCTGATATTAGATCCAGAATATATTTTCTTAAATGAAAAACAGTGGTATTTTTGTTACCTTCCCGGATGGAACGGAAAACTCAGTCAGTCCTTTCATCAGTTGACAGAATATTTTGTGAGAACGTTGGATTATGGAGATACAAATGGGATTGTCCTGGCATATGAACTGCATAAAGCAACTCTGCAGGAAAACTATAATCTGGGAGAAATTATGAAACAGTACGAAGCTCATGAGGAAGAGAGAAAACGTACAATGGAAGAGTGGAGAGAAGAACAGAGGCAGAATAGAAACCGCCTGATGTTTGGAGAAAAGGCAGAAGGTGTCCAGATGCGAATTGCAGAAGATTATGGAAATGTGTTTCGTCTTATGGAAGAGGAAGAGCAGTATGACCCGGAAGATACAAAAGGGTATTACGAAGTAGAGGAAGGGATGCAGGCAATCAGAGAAGAAGGAGGTACCTGGAAGTCATGGAGAAAGGCCGCAAAAAGGTTAAAGAGAAACCGCTGGGGAAGCTGGAATGATTTTATACTTGAAGGAGACGAGGATTCAGATTCTATGTGATACGAAAGTGAACAGAACAGACGAGCTGTTGAAAATGCAAAAGAAAAATTATTATTCTTCTATTTTCCAGAAAAATGGGATATACTGGAAACAGTATAAAATTTTTTAGAAAGAAGGAACTGTCATGAGAGATGATAATTGTATTTTTTGCAAAATAGCAGCAGGGGAGATTCCATCAGCAACACTGTATGAAGATGATGATTTTCGCGTGATTCTGGATTTGAACCCGGCATCAAAAGGACATGCACTGATTTTACCAAAAGAACATTATAGAAATCTGTATGATTTGGATGATGAGCTTGCGGCAAAAGTTTTAGTACTTGCGAAAAAAGAAGTTAACAAATTAAAAGATGTATTGGGATGTGACGGATACAATATAGTACAGAACAATGAAGAGGTGGCCGGTCAGTCAGTTTTCCATTTCCATATGCATATGATTCCAAGATACAAAGACGATAATGTAGGACTCGGATGGAAACTTGGAACATTAACAGATGAAGATAAAGAAGAGATTCTGAATAAATTAAAATAGCACTGGAGAAGAACATTGATTGAAGGTCATGAAATCAAAAAGATTTATGATGAATATAAGCAGGTGGTTTTCAAGGTAGCATATAAATATTCACGGAATTCAGAAGTTGCAAATGATATAGCACACGATGTTTTTGTATTATTTATGCAGGATGCGAAACAGAGAAAGTCTATCGAGGAGTATACAAACATTAAAGCATGGTTGACAGTAACAACAAGAAATACAGCATATAACTATCTGGTGAAAATGAAGCATGAAATATACATTAGTGAGGAATCTGAAAAAACACTGGAAATGTATATAGATGAAAAAGTACAGGAAGCGAGTGCGGAGAGCCGATGCTTAAATGAGTTGAGACATAAAAAGTATAAGTCAGTGCATGATAATGTATTGGCAGGCGTGCTAAAGAAAAATGAAAGATGGTATCAGGCAATCATGCTTACATATGATACAGAAATAACTCAGATAGAAGCGGCAGAGATCATGGGGATAAGTACTCAGGCATTTTATACGATGTTGCATAGAGCAAAGGTATGGATTCGTAAGAAGTATGGAATAGAATACGAAGAGTTGGATGAAATATAAAAGTTCAAGACTCGTGATTGAGCCTTGAACTTAATTATTACGTTTTTAAATAAGTATAAGAAATATATTACTTGTTTAAACGAACCTCTTCGATTAATCCGGTGATGGTATTGATTGCATCATGTTGTCCGGAATTACGCATGGCATTCATATAGGTGGCACGATTGTCGTAAAGCTTGTGAACTGCTTCAAGAAGAGAATCTTTTGTTGTTTCCTCTTCTTCCAGAACCATACTGAATCCCTGACGTTCAAATGAGCGAGCGTTTAGAATCTGGTCACCACGACTTGCATTTTTAGAAAGCGGGATAAGCAGGTTTGGTTTGCAAAGAGCAAGTAATTCACAGATTGCATTAGCACCGGCACGGGAAATTACGATATCGGCAAGTGCAAATATATCACATAATTCATCTTTGATATATTCAAATTGTACATATCCTTCTGTGCCTACTAAGGATTGATCCAATTTACCTTTCCCGCAAAGGTGGATAACCTGAAATGCTTTAAGTAATTCAGGAAGAGCACCGCGGACGGCATTGTTGACAGCAACTGAACCCAAGCTTCCTCCGATGACAAGGATAACAGGTTTGCCGGCTGTAAATCCGCAAAAGTCAAGAGCTGCGATTTTATTACCGGAAAGAAGCTCCTGACGGATAGGAGAACCGGTTAAAACAGCTTTACCTTCAGGAAGCTGCTTTAAAGTCTCAACGAAGTTACAGCAAACCTTTGTTGCAGAAGGGAAAGCAAGTTTATTCGCAAGCCCCGGAGTCATATCAGATTCATGAATGATAACCGGAACTTTGTTGCGTTTACCAGCCATAACGACAGGAACAGATACAAATCCACCTTTGGAGAAAATGACATCCGGTTTCAACTGGCGAACAAGCTTGTTGGCTTCACTAAGTCCTTTCAATACACGGAATGGATCAGTGAAATTCTGCCAACTGAAATAACGGCGAAGTTTACCGGATGAAATGCCGTAATATGGAATTTTGAAAGGTTCAATCAGTTCCTTTTCAATTCCATTATAAGAACCGATGTAGTGAATATCATAGCCAAGTTCCTTTAATTTAGGGAGCAAGGCAATATTTGGAGTAACATGTCCGGCAGTTCCACCGCCGGTAAGGATAATTCGTTTCATAAAAAGACCTCCATAGAAGTTATAATCAAAAGCTGCTTATCATAGAATATATAATCAGCAATAAAATCATCATAAATTCATAATAAACGTATTTAGAAAAAAGTCAAGATAAACGGAAGTTGATGTTTATCAATATATAATGTCGTTTATAGACAACCTATAAACGAGCAACAGCAACAAACAAAACCTATAAGTAAGAGGCAATAAGATGAAAAAATTGAGAAAACTCTCACTGAAAGAGGAGCTTGAAAAAGAAGCTGCCGAAATAGAAAAAGAACTTGCAGAAGATCCAGAATTGGATAATCTAGAAGTCAGTAAAGAGCTGGATGATGCAATTTATGCAGAGATTCAGCGGTATGAAAAAGAACAGGAAGAAGATAAAATTAAAGAATTTCCGCTTTGGACATATAAGAAAAAGAAAAGAGCCAAGCTACTCGTCGCATTGGTAGCGATACTCGTGCTGGTTATGGGGATGAGTGTGTCCAGTGTGGGAAGTAAGTCGTATATGAAGGAGCTGATAGAGAAGTTTACAGGGAAATCACAGGTGGATGTGACGAATGTGAAGGATATGGATAGTCATGAAGTAAATAGTAATGATGAATATGAAGCATATCAAGAAGTGGATGAAATGATACATGGAAAAAGCGTGCGTATTTTAGATAGACCTGAAGAAATGCATTTTAAATCGCATATTATAAATGATGAGATGAAACAAGCAGATTTGTTTTATGAATATAAAGGCGAAACTATACGATATGAAATTTATTTGAATCAGGCAGATTCTTCAAAAGGAGTAACAAAAGAAGATGAAGAAATAACAACATCTGAGTTGAAAGTTAAAAAAAATAAAATAAAAATATCTGAACGAAAAACAGATAAAACAGAAACAAGCGTAATGAGTGCTGAATTTGAGGATAAAGGTGTATTTTATCAATTAAGAGGAAAAATGAATAAAGAAGATTTTTATAAAATAATAAAAAATTTAAAATTTTATTGAAAAAGTGCGTAAGGATTTTAAAACTCATTTGTCTATATATTATAAAGCAAGTTATTTAAGATTGCGGAGGGAGACAAATGAAAAAGAAAATTATATCAACATTAAGCTTGATATTGTCAGTATGTTTTCTGTTTTGCGGGACGATAAATGCAGAAGAGATATCCTTAAAACAGGTAGATGGCTCATATTTGACAAATCAAGATAGTGCGGAGAGTACAACAGAAAATACAAATGCTCGTGGCGAACATTTAATGGATGGTTCTTGTACCGTTAGTAAAGCAGGAATCGGGAAAATTTATGTTTATGGGCAGACAACAGCACATCATACAGTCGATAAAATAGAAGTAGTAGTTTATGTTGAAAAATATAATGCCAAAACAGATAAATGGGATATGTTAGAGGTGTTTACAAAAGAAAGTAAAGATAACTATTATGTGTCTTTCGGAAAAAGAATGAATGTTGAACGAGGTACATATTATCGTGTCCGCAGTGAGCATTTTGTATTCAAAGGTGATGATTTCGAAGAAACAGGATGTTTCACCGATGGTATCATGATTGACTAACCAGCCTACCCTCCTCGAGCAATCACACCGGTCGCTGTCTGCTTGGAATTGAGAAAATAAAAACTTAAAAAAATAAAAAATATTAAGGAAAAATCCTCTTGATTCCATCAAACCGCAAACCTAAACCATATAAGCAGACGGCGACTGGTGTGATTGCTCGAGGGTAAAAATTTAATAAAGAAAAAAGAAAGCTATACATGACAGTGAAGTTATGTATAGCTTTTCAATTTATAAAATTCTAATATGAAAGCTTTGCTTATTTAGCAATTGCTTCTTTCAATGCGTGAGCAAGCTGATCTGGACAGGAAGTTGATTTGAATCCACAGCGGATTCCTTCCAGACGGGAGATTGCTTCGTTTACGTCCATTCCTTCGACGAGGTGCGAAATTCCCTGCAAGTTTCCATTGCATCCACCTGTAAATGCAACATTTCTTACTTTATTATCTTCAATGTCAAACTGAATCATCTGAGAACAGACACCTTTTGTTTTATATTCCATGATATATTCCTCCTAAATATGTGAATCAGAGAATTGTAATGTTCATTCTTTTAAAAAGTGTGAGAATATAACAAACTTCTCTAAGCAAGACCGATTATAGCAAAATAGTAAAGAAAAGTAAATGGATAAGCGGCCACATTTCAATATTCAACATTTCATTATACACAAAAAATCGTATGCCAGAACTTGCTTAAATTCATGCAAAATCGACAGGGCACAAGGGGAACGAAATGGAATAGCAAAGTGATCTATAAGAGCTGAAAAACAGCTTTAGTTGAGCGAGTTATCATAAACGTTTATACATTTTCAAAGGAAAAGAGGACTGGTCAGGACACAAAAATTACAAGATGAAATGTAGAATTTTGTAGAACGATTTATGACGCAAATATGCACGACATGGTCTATAATAGCTTCAACACAATCCGGATTATTGTGGGCAAAAATATAAGACGATTCACAAAATATGTGAATAGCGGGCAGTGAAAGCAGGAGGGCTAAGATATGTTCTATGACGTGGTAACAAGTACAGATATCCTTTTTCATTTGATGGTTGCAGTGGGTGTGATTGGAATCATTGCGAAAATGATGAATCTGTTTACAATTCGCCGGATGCTGGGAGCAGCGGCAAATATGTCAAAGAGTACACACAGACTGATAAAATTGGTACGCTCCAAATATGAACAGGCATGCATGTTGCGTGACAGCGTAGAAAATACAGAAGCATTTGTGGAGAAATATATTTATGAATACCGCGGAAATTTTTTGAAAGTACATACCTGGAGACAGTTAGAAAAACAAAGCGTATGGGCAGCAGGAGTGCTGGCAGTAGTCGGAGCTATTTCCTGGTATCAGACCACAGGTGTGTGTGAAAAGATGTATCAATACGTTATGCTGGGAGCAGCCGAGATGATTTTACTGTTTGTTGTCGGACAGCTTTCGGACGAGGATTACAAATTAAATGCAGTGAAGAATTATATGATTGAATATCTGGAAAATGTATGTGCGGGCAGATATCGGCGTCAACAAAGTGAACGAGAGCAGACAGAGATGCTTCGTGCGGAAAAAGAAAATGCGGCTGATAGGGCAAATATGAATGAGGCAATATCGGAGGGAACATATACAGAGAATATAAAGGGCGAACAGGGGGCTAATAGCAGTGTCGAGGAAAATTTGTCTATCCATATCGAAGGAAAACCGAGAGTGCCATTAAAAGAAGAGGCCGGGCAACTACTTCGAAAGTCGTCTGAAAAACAAAAAGAAGCGGATGCGGAGGCAAATTTAAAAGAAGAGACAATTCGCCAGATTTTAGAAGAATTTCTGGCATAAATCATTTATTTTCTAAAAATATTCTTAAAGAGGGAAATTTACTTGTGAATCATCTGTGAATCATTAATCCAAGACTTGCTAGAAGATGAAATCTATAGTATGATTAAATCTCAAAGGAGTTGAAAATAATGAGTGTAACAACAATACTGATTGCATTGATCGTGGTAGCTGTACTATTGCTTGGAATTATTATTACGGTTATTGTGAAAAGTCGTAAAGTGAAACCTGCTGATGAATATGATGACGAGTATGATGACGATGATTACAATACCGGGGACGATGAGGAAGAAGATACAAGATCCCGTCGCAGACGTCAGGTAAGACACAGTGATGCGACAATACCGCTTGATGTGCAAGAACAAACAAAGAAAACAAAGAAACAGTGGAAGATTATTTTGGAGAATCAGGAGACTTTGGAGAAGTATACTTTCATTTTCTACGATAATATTGGAATCGGAAGAGGACAGAAGACTCCGGAATTCGAAAAATACATCACTATCACAGATGATCCGCGAATTTCAAAATTGCATTGTGCAATTATTCACGAAGGAGACAGATTATATCTGAAAGATATGGATTCACGTAATGGTACATACTTGAATGGACAGAGTCTGGACGAGCCTGTTGCAATCCAGAAGGAAGATGTGATCGGTCTTGGAAAGACGAAGATTGAAGTGAAAAAGATTTTGCGTGAACGCGACTAACAGAATAAGGAAAAACAAAAAGCGTTGTTGTAAAATCAAGGAATGCACATACAAAGTTATTCCTTTACAACAGCGCTTTACCATGCTAAAATGTAACGCAAAGCAATAAGACAAAAATGATAAAATCAGGAGGTCGTACATGATTAAGTTATATGAAAATGGTGTCTATTTATTAAATGGAACTGAAATTGTAGAAGATAATGGCAACGCACAACTTCCAATCTCAAAGGAAGAGGCAGCGAAGAATACGATGGCTTATGGCATTTTGAATGCACATAACACATCAGGAAATATGGAAAACCTGCAGATTAAGTTTGATAAACTGACATCGCATGATATCACATTTGTAGGAATCATCCAGACAGCACGAGCTTCAGGACTTGAGAAATTTCCGATTCCTTATGTATTGACAAATTGCCACAATTCATTATGTGCAGTCGGCGGAACAATCAATGAAGATGATCATATGTTTGGACTTACATGTGCGAAGAAGTACGGCGGAGTTTATGTTCCACCTCATCAGGCGGTTATCCATCAGTTTGCAAGAGAGATGCTTGCAGGCGGCGGAAAGATGATTTTAGGTTCTGACAGCCATACTCGTTATGGTGCTCTTGGAACGATGGCAATGGGAGAAGGCGGACCTGAGCTCGTAAAACAGTTATTAAATAAAACTTATGATATTAAGATGCCGGGCGTGATCGGAATTTATCTGGACGGAGAGCCGATGAAAGGTGTCGGCCCACAGGATGTGGCATTGGCGATTATCGGTGCAACATTTAAAAATGGTTATGTTAATAATAAAGTTATGGAATTCGTCGGACCGGGCGTTGGAAAATTAAGTGCTGATTTCCGTATCGGTATCGATGTTATGACAACAGAGACAACATGCTTGTCTTCAATCTGGAAAACAGATGAGAAGATTAAAGAATTCTATGATATTCATGGAAGAAGCGGTGATTATAAAGAACTGAACCCAGGGGCATGTACTTACTATGATGGCATGGTTTATGTAAACTTAAGCGAGATTAAACCAATGATCGCAATGCCATTCCATCCAAGTAATGTATATACAATTGATGAAGTTAATGCGAACTTAAAAGATATTCTTCATGATGTAGAGCAGAAAGCACTGGTAAGTTTAGACGGAGCAGTAGATTACTCGCTGCAGGATAAGATCAGAGATGGTAAATTCTATGTAGAACAGGGAATTATTGCAGGATGTGCCGGTGGTGGATTTGAAAATATTTGTGCTGCGGCAGATATTATCAAAGGTAAGAATATTGGTGCAGATGCATTTACATTTAGTGTATATCCGGCAAGTACACCAATTTATATGGAACTTGTGAAAAATGGAGCGATAGCAGATCTTATGGAAGCCGGAACAATTGTGAAGACAGCGTTCTGTGGACCATGTTTTGGTGCCGGAGATACACCTGCTAATAATGCATTCTCTATCCGTCATTCAACAAGAAACTTCCCGAACCGTGAAGGTTCTAAACTGCAAAGCGGACAGATTTCATCAGTTGCATTGATGGATGCACGTTCTATTGCAGCAACAGCAGCGAACAAAGGATTCTTAACACCTGCAACAGCAATGGATGTAGAATATAAGGGACAGAAGTATCATTTCGATTCAAGCATTTATGCAAATCGAGTATTTGACAGCAAGGGAGTTGCAGATCCATCTGTAGAGATTCAGTTTGGACCAAACATCAAAGACTGGCCGGCAATGTCAGCATTACCGGAGAATCTTGTATTGAAGGTTGTTTCTGAAATTCATGATCCGGTTACAACAACAGATGAATTGATTCCGTCAGGAGAGACTTCATCATATCGTTCAAATCCACTTGGACTTGCAGAATTTGCATTATCAAGAAAAGATCCTGCATATGTTGGACGTGCGAAAGAAGTACAGGCAGCACAGAAAGCAATCGAAGCAGGCGAATGCCCGTTAGAAGCTTTAGAAGAATTAAAGCCTGTTATGGCAGCTATCCAGAAGGATTACCCAGAAGTTGGCAAAGGCAATGTAGGTGTAGGAAGTACAATTTTCGCAGTGAAACCAGGAGATGGTTCTGCACGTGAGCAGGCAGCATCATGCCAGAAGGTACTTGGCGGATGGGCGAATATTGCAAATGAATATGCAACTAAACGTTATCGTTCGAACTTGATTAACTGGGGTATGCTTCCATTCTTAACAGATGCAGACCACGAAGCACTTCCGTTCAAAAACGGAGATTATATTTTCGTGCCAGACGTGAGAAAAGTGGTAGAAGAGAAGCAATCGGTAGTGAAGGCATATGTAGTTGCAGGAGATGAATTGAAAGAGATTGAATTGAAGCTTGGAGAGATGACAGATGCAGAGCGCGAGATCATCTTGAAGGGATGTTTGATCAATTATTATAGAGGATAAGAAGAAGGGGGCATATCACATTGTGATATGCTCCTTTTTCACCAAGCATACGACAAAACTTTAGTGGACTTTTTTGTATGGTAAAATAAAATTAGAAATCATGCAACAAAAGACAGATTTTTTAACTCTAATAGATATACAAGAAAAAGAAAGGGGGCGGACGCATGAGTTATTATGAGTTTAATTCTGAATTAAAGTTGATTCATAAGGCAAAGCGAGGAGATATAAAATCATTTTCCGAGTTATATGCACAACTTTATCAGGAACTTTATAAATTTGCGTTATATACAATGAAACATAGACAGGATGCGGAAGATGTTGTAAGTGAGACTGTTATTGCTGCGTATGAGAACATAAAAAAATTGAAAAAAGAAGAGTCTTTCCGCAGCTGGATTTTTACGATATTGATGAATCAGTGTAAAAGGCATTTCAAGCAGAACAGTGAGACGGAAGAATTAAAGGATGAGATTACGGCAGAAGAGGTATCGCAGGAAGAGAATTATGATCTTTTACAAGCATTTCAGACATTAGATGGTGAAGAGAGGATGATTTTATCTTGTTCTATTTTAGAAGGATATTCCAGCGAAGAGATTGGACATATGCTGGCTATGAATCCGGCTACAGTGCGTTCGAAAAAGTCAAGAGCATTGGAGAAGCTTCGTAAGAATCTTGCATAGAAGGGAGTTGGAATTATGAGTGGAAAAGAGTTGAAAAGTCATGTTACAGAAGAACAGTTTGAAGAAGAGAAGGATAGAGAGATTGGGAATGAGCTTCGTGAAGAAGCAGATAAAATAGAAGTCCCGGATAGGTTAAAACCGGAGCGGATTGAACTGATGTTGCGGGAACATACTGAACAAAAGGTGAAGAGATGGAAGCCGATATATACAGCAATCGCAGCAGCATGTTGTGCGGTGATAGTAGGAGGAACTGCTGTAGGGGTACAGCTGGATAAGCAGTCAGATTCCAATTATACGGCATCATCGAAGGAAAAAACAAAATCAAAAAACACGGAGAAAGCAGCAGCGGGAACTCAGATTGTATCGGCTAAAGATTATGATGAAGTTTATGATTATGTTAAAGCGCAGGAAGAGAGCCAGTCAGTGCAAGCAAGAGGTGGTGCTGCAACATATAGTGCTGAAGGTGCACCTATGGAAAGTTCATCGGAAAAAGCAGTGGCATCCTCAGACACAGCTGTGACGCAAGGGGTAGATAGCAGTGTGACAGCATCAGATTATTCAGATACGAATGTCAGAGAAGATGGAGTCGGAGAGGGCGATATCGTAAAGACAGACGGTAAGAATTTGTATACCATGTATAATAATAGAATAGAGATTGTGAATATCGAGAAGCAGAATATGGAGCAGGCCGCTACGATTCGCCTTGAGAAGAATCAAGATATTAGGGAAATTTATATTAAAGATGATCAACTGGTCGTTGTTTATACAGAGTCTTATTATGGGGACGAAACGGATTCATATAGTTATCGCATTGTAACAACAGCCGAGATTTATGATGTCAGCAATCCGGATAAACCAATGTCCAAAGGAAAAGTAACGCAGAGTGGGAATTATAACACTATGCGTGTAAGTGGAGATTATGTATATTTATTAAGTGATTTTGATGCATCCGTTGTAAACGGACGGGATGCGATTGGGGAATATGTTCCGAGTGTACAGGGTAAATTAGTAGAGGACAGTAATATTTGTATGCCGCAGTATGTAAGGGGTGATACTTATACAGTGGTAAGTTCTTTCTCATTAAAGAACCCGGAAGAAAAAGTGGACAGTAAAGCAATCTTTGGATGTTCCGGGCTGGTATATGTCAGTAAGAACAATATTTACGTATGTGAATCGTATTATAATTCCGATGACTCTGATGTGACTCAGACATGTATTAGAAAAATTTCTTATAAGGACGGAATATTGAAAGCTGTCGGACAGACAAGAATTGACGGAACATTGAATGATTCATTTAGTTTAGATGAATACGAGGGAAATCTTCGTCTTGTTACTACTGTGAGTTCAAATGGAGATTCAGGAATTATGCCACTGGTTCTGTTTGGAGATTCAGCAGATTCAGAAATTGCGAAACAAGAAGATACGAATTATCTTTATATCTTGGATGAGAAATTGAATGAATTATCTAAGATTGAGGATATTGCAAAGGATGAACAAGTTTATTCTGCAAGATTTATTGGCAAAACAGGTTATGTTGTAACATATAAACAGACAGATCCATTGTTTTCAATAGATTTGTCAGATCCAAAAAATCCACAGATAATCGGGGAATTGAAAATCCCGGGATTTTCTGAATATCTGCATCCGTATGGAGATGGGTTGCTGCTGGGGCTTGGAATGGATGTTGATGACACAGGTACAACTACGAATGGTGTGAAATTATCCATGTTTGATATTTCGAATCCGGAAGATGTAGCGGAAGTGCAGAAGTATGTAATGGAAGATTGTTATTCGACCAATGTCACATATGAGTATAAGGCGGCAATGATAGATGTCGAAAAAAATATGATTGGTTTTGTAGCTTATGGGGAGAATACAAAATATTATATCTTTTCCTATGACGAATCGGGCTTTAAGTGTTTATTTGAAAGAGAAATGACCGGTTATGGAAATGTAAGAGGTCTGTATGCAGGGGAATATTTTTATCTCGTATCTGGAAATACAGTCGAAAAATATGAATTAAATGGATTTAAGAAAGTAGACGACATCGTTTTATAGAGTAAGATTCTGGAATTGTCAAATGCAAATCTATCCGATATAATAAATACATTATATCGGATAGATTTAAAATTATCGGGAGGAAAATATGATTGATCAATCACAGTTTCGTAAGAAATTAGAAGAGCTGCTGGAACAGGCAGATGTACAGGATAAACGTTTGACAAATGAACAGATTAAAGAATTTTTTGCAGAGGATGGGCTGACAGAGGAACAGATGCTGTTGGTATATGATTTTTTGATGTCGCAGAAGATTGTTGTGTCAGGATATTATAAACAGCAAACAACAGAACAGATAGATGAGAGCAAATTTTCAGATGAAGAAAAGCAGTATTTGGCGGAGTATACAGAAGATTTGAAAGCTATGAAGCAAGAGCAGGAGGGCGAGAGAGCAGAACTTTTAAAGAAGGCAGTTGCACAGGATGCGCTTGCAAAGAGCAGATTGATAGAGCTTTATCTTCCGCAGGTAGTAGAGATTGCGAAAGAACTTCATGAGGAAGGAATTTATCTTGGCGATTGTGTGCAGGAAGGGAATGTCAGTTTGATCTTAGCGTTAGATATGCTTCCGGAAGATGATGCGGATGCATTTATTCAGCAGGAAATCAGACAGGGAATTCTGGCAATGATGGAAGAGCATAAAGAATTAAAACGCCGTGATAAAAAGATGGAAAACCAGGTTAATAATCTGGATGAGACATTGCATAAAATGGCAGATGAAAAAGGTCGTGGAATTACGATGAGTGAGCTTGCAGAACATATGAAGATATCTGAGGATGAGATTTTGGATATCATCAAACTGGCAGGTGAAGAGATGTACGATAAGTTTAAGGAATATAAGGATAACTAACATGATATTTGATACACATGCACATTATGATGATAAACAATTTGATGAGGACAGAGACCGGATATTAAGTTCAATGCAGGAACAAGGCGTTGGAACGATCGTTGATGCAAGTGCTACGGTAGATTCCTGGGAGCGTGTACTTGAATTAACAAGAAGATACTCATTTGTATATGGAATGATTGGAGTACATCCGGATGAAGTGGGTGATTTGAATGAAGAGAATTTTGTCCGGATGGAACAATTACTTCATGAAGAGAAGATCGTGGCAGTAGGAGAGATTGGACTGGATTATTATTGGGATAAAGAGCAGCATGAAATTCAGAAAGAATGGTTTATATGTCAACTACAGCTGGCACGAAAGCTAAATATGCCGGTTAACATTCATAGTAGAGAAGCTGCGCAGGATACAATGGAGATTATGAAAGAACATGCAGCTGATATGAAGGCAATTATTCATTGTTATTCGTATTCAAAAGAGATGGCAGAAGAATACGTCAAGATGGGTTATCTGTTAGGTATTGGCGGCGTTGTGACATTTAAGAATGCAAAAAAGTTAAAGGAAGTTGTAAAAGCAGTACCATTGTCGCATATTGTTTTGGAAACAGATTGTCCATATCTTGCACCGGAACCGAATCGTGGAAAGAGAAATGCATCTTCGAATCTGATTTATGTGGCACAGACAATTGTACAGTTGAAAGGAACTACTACAGAGGAAGTGATTGCTGTGACAGAAGAGAATGCAAGAAAATTTTATGGCTTAGATAAATAAAAGTAAATCCTGTGAGAATTTAGATGTATAGAGCAGGGGATATAAAAGAGGAGAAATTTGATGAAAGAACCTACATTAGGGAATCCACAAAATACAATTGCTGTATTACAAAAATATAATTTTTCATTTCAGAAGAAATTTGGACAGAATTTTTTGATTGATACACACGTATTAGATAAAATTATTGCTTCGGCGGAAATTACAAAGAATGATATGGTATTGGAGATTGGTCCGGGGATTGGGACTATGACACAGTATCTGGCATGTGCAGCGGGGAAAGTAGTTGCAGTAGAGATTGATAAGACATTGATTCCGATTCTGGAAGATACATTATCAGAATATGATAATGTTCAGATTATAAACCAGGATGTTTTGAAGGTGAATCTTGCAAAATTAGCAGAAGAGGAAAATGGTGGGAAACCGATCAAAGTGGTAGCGAACCTGCCATATTATATTACAACACCGATTATTATGGGATTATTTGAGAATCATGTTCCTCTGAAGAGCATTACGGTTATGGTACAGAAGGAAGTAGCAGACCGTATGCAGGTCGGACCGGGAACAAAAGATTATGGAGCATTGTCGCTTGCAGTACAGTATTACGCAAAACCATATATAGTGGCAAATGTACCGCCAAACTGTTTTATGCCTCGTCCGAAAGTCGGGTCTGCGGTAATCCGTCTTGAGAGATATGAGGAACCACCGGTACAGGTTGCAGATGAAAAATTGATGTTCCGAATTATTCGTGCCTCATTTAATCAGAGACGAAAAACGCTTGTGAATGGTTTGAAAAACTCACCGGAAATTCAATTTACCAAAGAAGAAATTGAAGCTGCAATTGAAACTCTTGGTAAGGGCGCAAGTGTGCGAGGTGAAGCTTTGACTCTGGAAGAATTCGCAAGATTGAGTAATATTTTATCGGGCACAGAGCAATAAATATAAAAACTTTATAACCTGCTAGTGTAAAATTTAATATACAATTCATTGTATATTAAGTAAAGTTTTAGTATAATAAAATGAATACGACATGAAGGAGGAGCAACAATGAGAGCTGTAGACGACATTTTATTTAACAACACTCCTGCAATCCAGCAATTAGCACGTAAGTGTGAGGAGAATAATGTAATCGACAGAGACTTATATGAAAAATATGAGGTAAAACGTGGATTGCGTGACTTGAATGGTAAAGGTGTATTAGCAGGACTGACAAATATATCAGATGTTTGTGCAAAGAAGATTGTGGACGGAGAAGAAGTGCCGTGTGCAGGTAATCTCTATTATCGCGGATATAACATCAAAGATTTAGTAAAAGGTTTTTTGGATGCCAAGCATTCAGGATTTGAAGAGACCGCATATCTGCTCCTTTTTGGTGAATTGCCGAATGCGACAGAATTAAAAGATTTTCAGCAGATGTTAGCACAACGCAGGATGCTTCCGCCGAACTTTGTTCGAGATGTAATTATGAAAGCACCAAGCAGAGATATGATGAATAATGTTTCACGCTGCATTTTACAATTATATTCTTATGATGCGAAGGCGGACGATACAGATATTCCTAATGTTTTACGTCAGTGCCTGAATTTGATTGCTCAGTTTCCAATGTTGATGGTATATGGATATCATGCATATAACTATCGAAGAGGACAAGATTTATATATTTATGCACCAGATCCGTCATTATCAACGGCAGAGAATATTTTGATGATGCTTCGTGAAAACCGACAGTATACTGCACTGGAAGCAGAAATCCTGGATATGGCTCTGGTTCTGCATATGGATCATGGCGGTGGTAACAACTCAACGTTTACAACCCATGTGGTTACTTCTTCGGGAACAGATACATATTCTACTATTTCTGCAGCAATGGCTTCTTTAAAAGGACCAAAGCATGGCGGTGCAAATATTAAGGTAACGCAGATGTTTGAAGACATGAAGTTCTGTGTGAAAGATTGGACAGACGATGATGAGGTTAGAGGTTATCTGGAAGCACTGCTGAATAAAGAAGCATTTGACCGCAAAGGACTGATTTATGGAATGGGACATGCGATTTATTCTGTATCAGACCCACGTGCTGAGATATTTAAGAAGTTTGTAAAAGAGCTTGCAATTGAAAAAGGCTGTGAGAAAGAGTATGCATTATACGAGAAAGTAGAGAAGATGGCACCGGAAGTAATTGCACAAAAACGTAAGATGTACAAGGGTGTTAATGCCAACGTTGATTTTTACAGTGGTCTGGTATACAGCATGTTAGATCTTCCACCAGCATTATACACACCAATTTTTGCAGCTGCACGTATTGTTGGATGGAGTGCACATCGTCTTGAAGAGTTAAAAAATGTAGATAAGATTATTCGACCGGCATACAAACCGCTTGCACCATATCGAGATTATATTAAATTAGATGATAGGTAGAGGTTAACATGAAAGATGAATTTTATTTTCCATCAAAAGATGGTAATACTGAAATCCATACAATTGAATGGAAACCAGAAGGGAAAATAAAAGCAGTACTGCAGATTTGTCATGGGATGATAGAATATGTAGATCGCTATGATGAATTCGCCCAGTTTTTAAGTGAACAAGGTATTTATGTAGTTGGTAACGATCATCTAGGACATGGCAAATCTGTTCAGAGTAAGCTAGAATATGGATATTTTCAAAAAGAATATGGCAATGCGTGTCTGCTTGCAGACATGCATATGCTTCGAACAAAGACTGCAAAGAAATATCCGGATGTCCCATACTTTATGTTAGGACATAGTATGGGTTCAATCCTTTTGCGCCAATATATTCAGATGTACGGCAATGGGCTTGCAGGAGCAATATTGATTGGAGTTGTTGCGGAACGTCCGATACCGGTATTGAATTTTGGAAAAGCATTGTGTAAAGGTATTGCAGTAGTAAAAGGTGACCATTATAGAAGTAAATTAGTTGAGGACATGGTAATCGGAACATTTAATAAGAAATTTAAACATCCGAAGACAAGAGCTGACTGGGTTACCAGTGATGATGAGAAGCTCCAAGAATATGTCAATGATCCTCTTTGTTCTTTCCACTTTACAGTTAATGCATACGGCAATATGCTAGAAGGCATGACACGAATGGAAAAGAAAGAGAATGTGTTTATGATTCCGAAACATCTTCCAATCCTTATGTCAGCAGGAGTAGAAGATCCGGCAGGAAAGTGCGGAAAGGGTGTCCGTAAGGTTTATGAAAAGTATAAAGAGTCAGGAATCAGGGATGTTACATTACAGTTGTATGCAGGAGATAGGCATGAGTTGTTAAATGAGACAGACCGAGATCAAGTTTATCAGGATATTCTGGCATGGATGGAAAATAGAATATAGGATTTGAGATATATACAACGCAAAACCCGCTAATCACAAGGACTAGCGGGTTTTGGTGTTTTTATAGTTATCTAAAGGAATGAGGGATTATCGAACTGGTTTATATTGTGTTACAAAGTGTTGTAAAGCCCGGAATTACAGGCTTTTTTAAAATTGACTTACATATAAAGTGTTATATTTATTTATCCTGATTTGACCGAAATTTGCCCCGAGATTCTTTGTTTGGATTTGTTTGAAAATAGTTTGATAAAAATAAAATAGAATGAAATATTTGAAATAAACATAAAAAAATATAGACAAAATAGGGAATAAGATATAATATTAAAGTAAATATATAATCTAAGGAGGAAGGATATTTATGAGAAAAATTTTTAAACGATTTGCTTCACTTTTGACAATCTTTATATTGACTATTATGTCAATAGTTCCTGTCCATGCATCGGAGAATACTTCTGTTGTAAATGTTACGGATGATTTGGCGATACAGATGGCAGAACGTTTTGCAAAGGGAATAGGAGAAAATAGCAATATTGTTGCTAATAATCCGAGAAAATTTTATGATACAACAGGTCAAGCTATTGGATATATTGTAAATTACAATTTAGAAAACAAACCATATGGATATGTAGTTTTTGATACTACGTGTGAATCTTTGATATCAGAATACTCATTTGGTAATAATTCAGCAAATCCATATGAGGTGATTTATCAAAGTGAAGCAAATGTATTTAGTGAAAAAGCAAATACCTCTGAAATATATAAAATAGCTCCGTTTGAATATGGTATTGTTGATAATTTGGGAAAGATTAGAACGAATTATGGTGAAACATTAGAAAAAACAGTACTGTCCTTGAATGAGAGTAGGGGAAAAGACCCAGCTACTTGGGATGAGGTTTTGCTAGATATTGATGAAGTTTATGAAAACTACACGCTTGTTTCAACAAATCATCTTCAAGAATTTATTTCCTTTAATGAGCCGTATATAGAAAGTGTAACAGGACATTATGCATGTGCAGTTAGTGCATTATTAGCATGTGGTGCATATTATAATGCTGTTGATTATACAGATATTGCAGGTGATTATATGGATATTTGGGATTCAACAGGAACGACAGTTTCATCGGAGAGTGGAGGAATAACATATGGTTCAACAACTATTGGCAATATTGGACCTGGATTTGTGGACTTTTGTGCTGGAAAGAATGTTTCTGTAACACAAAATACTGACTATAGTCCCAATTATAATTTTTTCACTAATTGCATTGATAGAGGAGATATAGCAGTTGTCCATTGTGGTATAATTAGCAGTGATACTGGAGAACGTGCGGGGCATTCAATGGCAGCAGAGGGATATGCAACTTTGCGAGCATATAATTCTGGAAATACAGTACATACATTGATGGTATTTGATGGATGGGGGGATACAGTACGTTATTTGAATTTTGATTTTGATAGTTGGACAGACATATCGGGGACTACATTTAATGGATAAGAAACGATTGATTTTGTTAATCATACTTTTGCTTGCAATAGTATTAATTGTGCTTGGCGTAAAAGGAAATGTTTTTAAGGAGAATCGTCAAAATATGGAGTTGCGTTCTAGTGGAGATGATAATTCTCATTGGTTTCATTTGAGTGGGGTTGTTGTAGAGAAAACTTTTGATACACTTTTAATAGAACTAAATGAGAAGGAAGAAAGTAGTCTATTTTTTGATACGACAAAAGTTAGTTTAGATTGTACTAAGTGTAAAGGTGATCTAGAACAAGTATCAGAAGGAAATGTTATTAAATTTTATTTTTTTAAGTATAATATTGATGGTGAAACGGTAAAAATTGAAAGAATAGTAAGATAAAAGTATAAGTAAGAGTTCTGCTATCAGAACATTATTATTAGTGAGGTAAAGGAACAAGGCGAAGCCGAGACGCCGTAGGGCAGTCCTTTACGGAACGGACACAGCCAATACCATCATGATACATAAGAGGACTTGAAAGGTCACAAACCTTGCAAGTCCTCTTGTTTATCTTATGGGTTACTTCTGTCGGATTGCATTTTCCAATAGACCGCTTCTTTCGTGGCTTCTCGGAAAAAGCTATCCTGTCTGGTATATGACAGATGTTCATTCTGGATATAAGCGTCTGATTCGCAATCATATTCGTAAGGGATTACCTGTGCTGTTCCCTGTTTTTCATCAATTCCATAGATAATTACTTTGGAATCTCTCAATGCCAGTCCGAGTGTCAGAAAGCCGGAAGTGAAATAATTGTTGTTGTGTGGAGCGGTTATGCTTTTCAGTGCATGAAAGAAGTCTGCTACTTCCTCAGTCTGTCCATTCTCAAAAGCCGGAATGATATGTAAGGTGTTGTTTGCCTTATCTGCATATGCCCGGCAGACCAGAACGGAAGAATCCGCTTTTTGTATGATACCGTCAAAATAATCGCCGGAGTATGCAGTTGGCTGATAGAAAATGGCGGTTTCTTTTGTTGTAAGGTTATGATAAGTCAGAAAGCCGTTTACAAGCCGGACAATCTCGATATCATCCCCGTAGGTAAATCCGTTCTGCTCTAAAAGAGAATAGAAAGTTCTGGTAAATTCTTCCGGCAGTTCAATCCCCAGTTTTTCTGTGATAAGCATATCTACATATTCTTTAAATGAACCATACAGAAGTTCATTCAGCGTCATATTGCCCAACGTGGCAATCTGCTTCAAGCGTTTCTCATTGGGAAGATTCACACCCTTTTCCCAACTGTTTACAGAGCCTTTCGGGGCATTATCTATGATTTCCCCAAACTTCTGCATACTGTAACCGTATTTCTTGCGTATCTGTAAAATTCGTTTTCCTACTGCTTCTTTATTCACAAACATATGCACACCTCGTTTCTGTTTTCATCATAACACAAGATAAGGATAAATGTAAGGGTAAAATTATAATAAGTTATAAAAAGATATAGTTAAGCGTTTGAAATACAAAAATAAAAAGTAAGGGAAAAAGTAAAATAATTGTTGACAAGAAGAAAAAACAGGTCTATGATGAGGTTAAGAGGTAAGGAGAAAAGTAATGAAATAAATATAGACGTGGATATGAAAAGGACTTGTCACACTTACCAGACACTCATTCACCATGATTTCAAAAAAGGAGAAATGTAGCATGCAGATTACATTGACAAAAGAACAGGTCAGAGAAGCGTTCGGGGAACTCCGTTACATGGGAGCAGACTACTGCTACAAGTATGATAAGGAAACCCGGAAGAAAACCGAGGAAGTGGAAGCATTGAAACTTCACCTCGGAAGCATGAAACTTGGAAACAGCGTAGATATCCGTCTGGAAGCAACAGAACTTCCAAAGGTAGAGCCTTACACAGTGGTAGAACTAGAAGAAGCGGTATATGCCCCTTATGTGCAGAGAGGAAACTTCCCGGTATTGGTGGACAGAATCTCCTGCAAGGGTATCCGTGTTGTTACCGGAAAAGGAAACGTGTAGAGACTGTTCCCGGAAATTCTCTGCGGACTGCTCCGTACAGCGTGAAAGGAGCAAAGGGAGTAGAGAAGTTCCGGGAACGTGGCGAAAGCCACGGCATACTACGAAAGGCAGGGATGATGATAACAGAGGTAATGAAAATTTCAGAACCCCCCTATACTAACAGGGGGGTAACTCGTCAGAAAGAAGATTTGACAGCACTGATTGACTGGTGTCAGATTACTGTCAAAGGTGTAGACGTGTTCATAATCATAGAAGATATCTTGCGGATTCCACTGAGTTTTATGGAACTGCATGGTAAGGAAAAAGGAATTGCTGGACACGAACTGATAGCAAGATTTGACAATATCAAGATTCTGAAACCGACAGGAAATGCACAGTATGAGGGATTTCAGATTCTTATGAGTGGTTCGGGGTGCAGGAATTATGAAAATTTCCTTATGATGAATAAGGAAACATGGTTTGATTTTCTGGAAAGAGTTTGCAGATACCCGGTGAATTTTCCGAGGATAGACTTGGCAATCGACGATACAAAGCCTTATCTGTCTATCCCGGAATTGATTCGTCTGAAAAACGAGGGGCTGATATCTAGTCAGTTGCGTGATACAGCAGAGAATCGTTCTGATAGACTGAAAGAGGATGAAATAGAAGCGCAGGGAAAAACACTATATCTCGGCAGTAAACACAGTGATTTTCGGATTACATTCTATGAAAAGGGATATGAACAGGCAGAAAAGTTCGGAAAAGAACTCAACCCGGACTGGAACAGATATGAACTTCGATTCCGGCACAAAAAAGCGGTCAGATTAGTAGAAGAACTTCTGAAAGACAGGGATGTGGCACGGATTGCGTTGTCTGTATTAAACGAGAAAGTGCGGTTTTTACAGAAGCCGGAAAACAGCACGGTTACAAGAAAACGGCTTTATCCTACTTATCCCCCGTGGGAAGAACTCATGCAGGATGTAGGGAAGATAAAGTTGACCATGAATCCAGAGAAAAAGACACTGGAACGAACATGGCAGTGGCTGAACGTAGCAGTTTCGCCCTCTTTAAAGCTAATGGATAAAATCGGAAAACTGGATAACAGAGATTATATCCGCCAGCTAATAGAACGGGGGCAGATGAACGAAGAACAACAACGCATATATGAGGACTATAAAAAATCTTTCCTTTTGAGGGAAGAAGAAAGGAGAATCTTTGACAGAACATACACAGAAAACGATACAGACAAAGAAAGCCCTTACAGTGAATGAAGCGTCAGAGTATACGGGAATTGGAAGAAATAATCTGCGAAAGCTGATTACATGGCAGAAGATTCCGGTCATAAGGATTGGAAATAAGATTCTTATACGCTCTGAGGTTTTAGACCAGTTTTTGAAGAAAAACGAAGGGCATAATCTGAAAAATAAATATGAAGTAATTGCAGTATAAACACAAATAAGCATATAATACTGTCAGACCAGTTCTGATAGTCCTTGCACGGAAAGGAGCGTGCAGATTGGGCAAGGACTTAAAAGGAAATCCATTACCGCCGGGAATTATGCAGAGAAAAAGCGGAATTTACAGAGGGCGGTTTTATTACAAAGGAGAAACGTATACAAAAGATAATGCGGACTTAAAAAAGTTAGTTCAAGAAATGGAAGATTTACGCTATGAAGTCAAGCATGGGTTGAAAGGAAAGGGCGATAATATCACTCTGGATACATGGTTTGATATCTGGCTGAATACCCATAAGAAGCGGACTATCAAGGAGAGTACACAAGTACGTTATGATGATTTTTACAGACGTTACATAAAGAAGCAGATAGGAAAACAACGTGTGGCAGATTTTAATCCGATTATTTTGGAACGTCTGCTTCAGAATATGGCAGATGATGATTACAGCACAAAGACTATACGGGATGTGTATAATATTCTCAATGCTATGTTCAAATATGCAGTGCATAACAGGATTCTTACATTCAACCCATGTGCAGGAGTGGAAGTTCCCAAAACAAAGACAAAACAGATACGGGTACTGACTGTGAAAGAACAACGGGAAGTATTGGAACACGCAAAGGAGAGAATACACGAGAATCTCATACAGGTAGCACTCGGAACGGGAATGCGTGGCGGAGATGATGATGATAAAATAAGACTAAATCAACGGAAACCCAGTAAATACAAGGGGTTGAGTCGATTTGGTCCTGAAAAAAACTTGCAACGAATCAACAAATTTATGAAGGAAAGGCCTACCTTTTATAAAAAACTTATTCAGATGAAAGAAAATTTCCGCTTTTATCTGAGATGCTTTTACTGTATCACGAAAGTGGTGATATTACAATTTAATAGCGAAAAACAGGACCGAATTAGCTCGTAATGGATGAAAATCTGTTTAGCTGATTCGGTCATTTTTATTGATTGAAAGGTGATGAAAAAATGGCTAGAATTATTTCTATTGTAAACCAAAAAGGGGGAACGGGAAAATCCGCATGTACAGCTAATTTAGCAGTAGGATTAGCACAAAAGAATATGAAAGTGTTGATTGTAGATGCCGATCCACAGTCTGATGTATCCGCAGGATTTGGATATCGTGATTGTGATGACAGTAATGAAACACTTACAGCTCTTATGGATGCAGTAATGAAAGATGAAGATATTCCTTCAGACTGTTATATCAGACATCAGGCAGAGGGAATAGATATTATCTGTTCTAACATTGGACTGGCAGGTACGGAAGTACAGTTGGTAAATGCAATGAGCAGGGAATATGTATTGAAACAGATTTTATATGGTATCAAGGATCAATATGATGCAGTCATTATTGACTGTATGCCATCATTGGGAATGATTACGATCAATGCGCTGGCTGCATCAGATGAAGTCCTCATTCCAGTTGAAGCGTCCTACCTGCCAATCAAAGGCTTGCAGCAGTTGTTAAAAACGATCGGTAAGGTTCGTAAGCAGATTAATCCGAAGTTGCAAGTCGGTGGGATTCTGTTCACGATGGTCGATGCGCATACAAATGATGCCAGAAATAATATGGAACTTCTCAGAAATGTATATGGAAGTCAAATTCATATCTTTGATAATTATATTCCATTTTCTGTAAGAATGAAGGAAGCAGTCAGAGAAGGACAGAGTATTTTCTCTTATGATCCGAAAGGCAAAGCTACAGAGGCTTATCGGAGAGTGACGGAGGAGGTGCTAGAAGATGCCATCTAAAAAAAGAGCAACTCCCATTTCCTTACAGCCACTTGATGCGTTGTTTGGAACAAACGAAGAAACAAACAATGGAATTTGCGAGATAAAAATAGGAAGCCTTCATCCATTTCCAAATCACCCGTTTCAAGTAAAAGATGATAAGAAAATGGAAGAATTATCAGAAAGCATTACACAATATGGCGTGTTGGTTCCTGGTATTGTGCGGTTGAGAGAGTCTGGTGGTTATGAGCTGGTAGCTGGTCATCGGCGAAAACGAGCATGTGAACTTGCTGGACTAGAGAAAATGCCGGTTATCATCAAAGATCTTACAGATGATGAAGCGACGGTGATTATGGTAGATTCCA
>NZ_RBZR01000043.1:0-11283 GCF_003628495.1 Ruminococcus sp. B05
GAGTTTAGTGGCTTTTTTACGCGTAAAAAAGCCACTAAACTCCGTCCCCAACCGGCACTCGTCCCCAACTGGCACCTTTAATCAGTTCAAAATACCTTTTTATTTCTCAGCAAGTGCCTCGATCTCGCAAAGAACTCCCTTTGGAAGATCTTTTACTGCAACACAGCTACGAGCTGGTTTAGATACGAAATATTTTGCATAAACTTCGTTGAATTTAGCAAAATCAGCCATATCAGCTAAGAAACATGTTGTTTTAACAACGTGAGAAAAATCTGTTCCTGCTGCTTCTAATAATGCTCCTACATTCTTGCAGCTCTGCTCAGCCTGAGCTTCGATTCCTTCTCCTACGCTTCCGTCTGCTGGATTTACCGGAATCTGTCCTGATAAATAAACCATACCATTCACTTCAAATCCCTGTGAATATGGTCCGATTGCTGCTGGTGCTTTGTCTGTGAAAATTTCTTTCATTTTTAATCTCTCCTTTACTTTTCTTAATGTATTACAACCTGCAAATCCATTGCAAACTGTAATACACATTCTTATGCATATCTCAATTATCTCACATATCTGCAAAAAATCAACCGATTTCTTAAATTTTTCAAAATATTTTTTAGGTGTATCAAAATATTTTTTAGACCGTATCTTTTCTACCTGCTTTTGTCTTCTGCTTATTCTCATACATGTAGTAATCTACTTTATCAAACAGAGTACGTAATGTACATTCATTATAATCTGTCGAAATCCCCCAGCCTTGAGCAAAGCTGATCGGAATACTCTTTCTGTTTACATTAAACTGATCTACTTCTTTCTGAAGTTGATTCAATATTTCCTGAACATGTTCTTTATCTGTATCATAAATCACAGCAATAAATTCATCCCCACCGTATCGTCCCACAAAATCTTTCGCCGGAACCACCTTGCGTAAAATTCTTGCAAAGTTAGCAATCAGCTGATCTCCTGCTGAATGTCCCATTGTATCATTCGCCTTTTTCAGATTATTAAGATCAAACATCACACATGCAACCGGCTCTGTAATAAGCCGCATATCATGAAGTAATTCTTCACATCTGCTCTTATTCGGAAGTCCTGTATGCACGTCCAGATAAGCCCTCTGTTCCAATATTTTATTCTTCTTTACAATACGCATCCCCGATATCATCTGTTCCAGGACAAGACAGAACAGAATAAACATATCAATTGCTGACACAATCTCCAATACCCGAATCTCTTTTGCAATCTTTTCCGAATAGTTCTCTGCCGCAGAAACGGTCTCGTCTGCCAGATGAAAATATTTCTCACTCATGTCGACAATATTGGTCATTCGATATCCAACATCTCTCACCTTCTGGATTTCTTCTTTCAGATCTTCCCAATAATGAATCTGCTCATCCAACTTCTTCTGATACTCTTTATCATCCAGACTGATCAGATCATAATTACCGTCTTCATATTTCAATCCACTTAAAATATCATCCAGATATTGAATCAACTCATCATTCTGACGTCCTGACACTTCAAGTTTCATCTCTCTTTGCGTCGCACCACGCACCAATCCCGCATAGTTAATCACTCGTGCAGTTCCCTGTAAATGTTCGATTTCAAACATCATCATTCCAACCAGCGCAATCAGAATAACAATCAGACAACTTTGTATGATCGTCGATACTATTCTCCATTTTTTATGTTGCTTTGACTCTGCATCTCGTTTCATGATACATTTTCCTTCCTAACCACAAATAATTACTACTCACAATACACTGTGAACAGTAACCAGTAATATCTTTAAACATTCTTTTGAATCTATATGTTCTCTGCTACACATTTCTGATTATTGTATCATTATTTCAACAGTATTAAAAGTTTTACTGTAAAATTCGAATCAAAAAGCTCGCTGAAATCAGTACTAACGCTCCCATGCTTCACTATATCAGACTTCTCTGAAATGAAAAGTTTTAGAAAATAAAAAAACCTTAAAAAGTAAAAAAAATAGAATTTTGCGCTTTTATCTTATATAATGAAGTTAACGTCACAAGGAGGAACCTGTTATGTGCAAACCCAAGTATCCGATATCGAAAGGAGTACCATTAACATGAAATTACCAGGCTATTACTCTTCCGGTCAATTCGCCCGCATGGCAAATGTATCGGTTCGAACAATTCGCTTTTATGATAAACAAAATATTCTTCATCCATCCTATGTCACCCCATCGGGCTCCAGGTTTTATACAGACCAGGATTTTGCCCGTCTCCAACAAATCCTGCTTTTAAAATACCTTGGATTTTCGCTGGAAGACATACGAGAAATGACGATCAATGACAGCGACTATCATTTTATGCTGAATGCACTCCAGCTGCAAAAACGATTCATTCAGGATAAAATCGAACAGATGCAGTTAGTTGAAAATGCTTTAAACAACACCGTGGATGCCATCCAAAAAGAGCATCAGATCGACTGGAGCCAGATGTTGGATCTTATCCACCTTACAAATATGGAAAAAAGTTTTAAATCCCAATATCAAAATGCGACCAACATTTCCGCCAGAATCCGACTCCATCGAGATTACTCAATCAACAAACAAGGGTGGTTTCCATGGGTTTTTGAACAGTATAAACTCGATAGCATAAACAATACTGCAAATTCTAATTTAAAAGTTCTTGAGATTGGATGTGGAAATGGCGCTCTTTGGGTGGAAAATATGGATAAAATTCCTACAAAAATCCAAATCATACTTTCTGACATTTCCGAAGGAATGCTTCGCGATGCCAAACGTAATCTGCCTGCTGCCGACAAAAGATTCCAATTTCAGGCATTCGACTGTCAACAGATTCCATATCCGGATCAAAGCTTTGATTTAGTAGTTGCAAACCATGTCCTGTTTTATTGTGAAGACATTGCATCTGCCTGCAAAGAAATTGTACGTGTATTAACTCCCGGCGGGTGCTTCATCTGCAGCACATACGGAATCAATCACATGAAAGAAATCAGCGACCTCGTACAAAAATTCGACAATCGGATTGTACTTTCCGCCGAAAAATTATACGAACAATTCGGATTGGAAAATGGTGAAGAAATACTAAAGCCTTATTTCAATCAGATTGAATGCAAAAAATATATCGATGCCATCGAATTAGACCGACCCGAACCGCTGATCGAATACATCCTTTCCTGTCATGGAAATCAAAATCAAATGTTGTTGGATCATTATAATGAATTTCGTGGATTTGTTGAAAAAAATATGACGGATGGATTTCACATCACTAAGGATGCCGGATTATTTATCTGCCAGAAATAATTAGGAGATATTGCTGCTTAGAACCACATAGCAACATAAACAAGAAATGACTATACTCTCCTGCTCATCTTCATCGGACATGTCCGACTTTAATTCGCTGGATTGTATAGTCATTTCTTATTTTTTAACTACAAAATTCACCTTAAAAATGGAATGTATCTTTCAGTCCAACCCACTTCTGGTCCTTATCACTCAAATTCAAAGCTGTTCCATCCTCCAGCTGATATCCTTCAGCAGAAGCATTTCCCTGATACTCTCCAACCAACTGTGGCCACTCAATTCCAATCTCAGGGTCATTCCATGCAAGACCGCCCTCATCTCCCGGATGATAAAAGTCTGTACATTTGTAACAGAACTCTGCAAGATCACTAAGTACCAGGAATCCATGTGCAAATCCTTCCGGAATATAGAACTGTTTTTTGTTCTCTTCTGTCAGTTCAACACCAAACCATTTTCCATAAGTCTCACTGTCACTTCTCAAGTCTACAGCTACATCAAATACAGAACCTTTCACTACACGGACAAGTTTACCCTGTGGAAATTCTTTCTGGAAATGAAGTCCTCTTAAAACTCCCTTTGTAGAGCTAGACTGATTATCCTGTACAAAGTTCATTGTAAGCCCTTCTGCTTCCATATCTTTCTGATTATAAGTCTCCATGAAATATCCTCTTGCATCACCATGAACAGTAGGTTCAATTACGCAAAGACCTTCAATTCCACCTGCATTTTTTTCAACTTTAATCTGTCCCATTTTACTTCACACCTCTTATATTTCAATCTCTTTCAAATATCTGCCAAGAGCATCCTGCCATGTCGGTAATGGCTCAAATCCATTTTCCACAAGCTTGCTCTTATCCAGTCTGCTATTAAATGGTCTTGCTGCTTTAGACACACCATACTCTGCAGTTGTAACCGGTTTTACTTCCACTTTATCTTCACTGTATTCTGTATGTCCCAACTCTACAGCCTGACGGAAAATCTCTTTTGTAAAATCATACCAGCTGATGAAACCGCCCTCATTTGTTGCATGATAATAACCATATTTCTCTGTCTCTATCATATCAACCAGCAATCTTGCAAGATCATATGTGTATGTCGGAGTTCCGATCTGGTCGCTGACCACAGTCAACTTATCGTGAGTTTTTCCCACCTTAAGCATTGTTTTTATAAAGTTATTCCCATTTTTTCCAAATACCCATGCAATACGGACGATAAAATATTTAGACAATGTATTGGCAACTGCCAGCTCTCCGCCTAATTTTGTCTCACCGTATACGCTGAGCGGTTTGTAGTCTTTACAGTCCGGCTGCCAAGGCTTAGTACCCTGTCCGTCAAACACATAATCTGTACTTGTATAAACCATCTTGCAGTCAAGCTTCTTGCACATATCCGCGATATTCTGTGTTCCTTTTACATTTACCGCATAGACAATATCTTTTTTATCCTCATCCTCAGCAGCATCTACAGCTGTCCACGCTGCACAGTGCACAACTGCATCCGGCGCAACCTCTGTCAAAACCTTCTCTACAGAAGCCGCATCCGTAATATCCATCGGAACATATGGCATACTTACAACCGGTGTTCCATCCAAAACACCGCTGTAAGTTTCCTTAATATCAGAACCAACGCCTTCATAACCGCGTTTTGCAAGCTCATTCATCACATCATGTCCAAGCTGTCCGCCTACACCTGTTACTAATACTTTCATAGATTAAATTTCCTCTCGGTTTGCATACATTTTCTCATAGTAGTTCTGGTACTCACCTGAAATGATTGTCTCCCACCATTCTTTGTTGTCCAGATACCACTGAATTGTCTTCTTGATTCCATCTTCAAATTTTGTCTCCGGAAGCCATCCAAGTTCATTGTGGATCTTAGTTGGGTCGATTGCATAACGCATATCATGACCTTTTCTATCCTCAACATGTGTGATCAGACTTTCTGGTTTTCCTAATTCTTTACAAATAATCTTAACGATTTCAATATTTGTTTTTTCATTGTGTCCACCAACATTGTAAACCTCTCCAACTCTTCCCTTGTGGATAATCAGGTCGATTGCTTTACAGTGGTCCTCAACATACAGCCAGTCACGGACATTCAATCCCTCGCCATATACCGGAAGTGGCTTATCATTCAAAGCATTTGCAATCATAAGTGGAATCAATTTCTCTGGGAAATGATATGGTCCATAGTTGTTAGAGCATCTGCTGATTGTTACAGGGAGTCCGTAAGTTCTGTGGTATGCAAGAACTAACAAGTCTGCACCGGCCTTTGATGAGCTGTATGGGCTGCTTGTGTGGATCGGTGTTTCCTCTGTAAAGAATAAGTCAGGTCTGTCAAGAGGAAGATCTCCATAAACCTCATCTGTAGATACCTGGTGATATCTCTTAATACCATATTTACGGCATGCGTCCATCAAAACTGCTGTTCCTTTGATATTTGTATCCAAAAATACTTCCGGATTCTCGATAGAACGGTCAACATGGCTTTCTGCTGCAAAGTTTACAACCATATCCGGGTGCTCTTCCTCAAACAATTTATAAACAGCTTCACGGTCTGTGATGCTTTCTTTTACAAAACGGAAATTCGGGTTGTCCATTACTGGCTCCAATGTAGATAAATTTCCTGCATATGTCAGACAATCCAGACATACGATACGATAATCCGGGTATTTATTTAACATATGAAATACAAAGTTACTTCCAATAAATCCTGCTCCACCTGTTACGATAATATTCATAATTAAAAACTCCTTTTAGTATAAATTTTCCTGATATTTTCCATCTAGTACATCTTTGAGATACTGTCCGTACTGATTCTTCTTCAATACTTCATAAACTTCCAGAATCTCCTCTTTGCTGATCCAGCCATTGAGATATGCAATCTCTTCCAGGCAAGCAATCTTACGATGCTGATGTGTCTCAACTGTTTTCACAAAATTTGTCGCATCAACAAGACTCTCATGAGTACCTGTATCAAGCCATGTAAATCCCTGTCCGAGAAGCTCCACATTCAAGTTACCTTTCTCAAGATATACTCTGTTCAAATCTGTGATCTCCAACTCTCCACGGGCACTTGGTTTCAGATTCTTCGCATACTCTACAACCTTGTTGTCATAAAAATACAAACCTGTTACACAGTAATTGCTCTTTGGTTTCTCCGGTTTTTCTTCGATAGAAATTGCTTTTCCTGTCTTGTCAAATTCAACGATACCAAAACGCTCCGGATCATCTACATAATATCCAAATACAGTAGCACCCTTACCTGTCTCTGCATTTTCCACAGCAGCTTTCAGACGCTTGTTCAGACCATGTCCTGCGAAAATGTTATCGCCAAGAACCATTGCCACTGTATCATCACCGATAAATTCTTCACCAATGATAAATGCCTGAGCCAGTCCGTCTGGGCTTGGCTGTACTGCATATGACAAATGTACTCCGAACTGATGTCCGTCACCAAGCAGCTCTTTAAATCTTGGTGTGTCCTGTGGTGTAGAAATGATCAGAATATCGCGGATACCTGCATTCATTAATACAGACATCGGATAATAAATCATCGGTTTGTCATAAATTGGCAATAACTGTTTTGATGTTACCATTGTCAAAGGATACAGACGAGTGCCTGAACCTCCTGCTAAAATAATTCCCTTCATGAGAACCTCCTTATACGTTATGTATTCAATATTTTTCACGTCTCGTTTACTAGTTGTTCCCATTATAAAAGGTGACCTAAGGTCACCTTCAAGTACTTTTTTTAATTTTTATAAAATTTTTATTCTACTGTAACGCTTTTCGCAAGGTTTCTCGGCTTATCTACATCCAATCCCTTTGCAACAGATACATAATATCCAAGCAGCTGAAGAGGGATAACTGCCAATGAAGTAGCAAAATGTTCATCTGTCTTCGGAACATAGACTGCAAAATCTGCTGTATCTTCTATATTATAATTGCCATAATGTGTCAGGCCCATCAGATATGCGCCACGACTCTTCACCTCAACCAGATTTGAAACTGTTTTTTCATATAAATGATCCTGTGTCAGAACACCGATCACCAACGTTCCATCCTCAATCAAACTGATTGTTCCATGCTTCAATTCACCTGCTGCATATGCCTCTGAATGAATATAACTGATCTCTTTCATCTTAAGGCTGCCTTCCAGACAGATTGCATAATCGATTCCTCTTCCAATAAAGAATACATCCTTTGAGTTTGCATATTTCGCTGCAAACCACTGAATACGCTCCTTATCTTCCAGAATCTTGCCAATCTTTCGAGGAATTGTAGTAAGTTCCTGAATCATTTCACAATATTTTTCCTCAGAAATCGTTTCACGTACCTTTGCCAACTGCAGCGCCAGTGCATACGATGCAATCAGCTGTGTGCTGTACGCTTTTGTCGTTGCGACCGAAATTTCCGGTCCTGCAAGTGTATAAAATACATTATCAGCCTCACGTGCAATTGAAGAACCAACAACATTTACAATCGCAAGTGTCTTAACACCAAGCTCCTTTGACTCACGAAGTGCAGCCAAAGTATCTGCGGTCTCTCCCGACTGGCTGACCAAAATAACGAGACCATTCTTATCCAAAATCGGTTTACGATAACGGAACTCTGATGCAAGCTCAACACGTACCGGAATTCTTGCCAGATCCTCAATCACATACTGTGCTGCAACACCAACATGATATGCCGAACCACATGCCACAATATAAATCTGGCTGATTTCCTTCATCTCTTCCTCTGTCAGTCCAACTTCTGTCAGATCAATCTTGCCATCCTTCAAAACAGAATTCAAAGTATCCTCTACCACCTTCGGCTGCTCATGGATCTCTTTCATCATAAAATGCTCAAATCCACCCTTTTCAGCTGCCTCAGTATCCCATTTGATCTCAACAAGCTCTTTCTCGATCTCATCTCCATCCAGGTTATAAAATGTAATATTCCCCTTCTGCAGACGGGCAATCTCCATATTACCGATATAATATACATTTCTAGTATATTTCAAAATAGCCGGAACATCAGAAGCAATGTAAGACTCACCATTCTCCACACCTAAGATCATCGGGCTGTCTTTTCTTGCCACATAAATCTCTTCCGGATACTCCTTAAACATCACTGCCAATGCGTAAGACCCACGAATACGAACCATTGCATGATTGATTGCATCAATTGGCGTACCAAGATACTTCTTATAATAATAATCGATCAATTTGATCGCAACCTCAGTATCTGTCTCAGAATAAAAGACATACCCCTTTTTCACAAGCTTATCCTTTAATTCCTGATAGTTCTCGATAATCCCGTTATGTACACCTACTACATTACCATCATCACTGCAATGTGGATGTGCATTTGTCTCGGATGGTTCTCCATGTGTTGCCCATCTTGTATGTCCTATACCACAATTTCCAGCTACCGCACGTCCATCATCTGTCTTCTCACAAAGAACACTCAGACGTCCCTTTGCTTTTACCACTCTGACCGGTGCCTCACCGTCACGAACCGCAATTCCCGAAGAATCATATCCACGATATTCCAGCTTTGACAATCCATCCAGCAAAACCGGAGCTGCATTTTTGTGTCCGTTAAATCCTACTATTCCACACATATAACTTCTCCCATATTTTAAAACATCTCTTTTGTTACCAAATATATGCGAATCTTCTTTTATGAGCCGCAAAATATATTCGGTTGTAAGTATAACTTATTTTTCATAATTATGCAATTGCAAGACGAAACAATCTATTGTAAAATAAAATTAATTTTTTACATTATTTGCTCAAAAATGGGCAGAAAAGAGGCTCTGATATGAAATATAAAAATATTGTTTTCGACTACGGAAATGTCATTGCAAAATTCGATGGTCTTGCCATTTTAAGATCCTTTTGCGAATCCCAAGAAGATGCCGACCTGCTGCGTGACATCGTCTACCGCCAATGGCCGGACCTCGACCGGGGCACACTCGAGTACGATGATTACCTGCAAAGTACACTGGAATTAACACCGCCGCGACTTCAAGATACCGTCCGCACATTCTTTTGCGACTGGCCAAAAGAAGTCACACACCTTTCAAACACCCTTGCATTTATCAAAGAATTAAATGAGCGTCAAATCCCGATCTATCTCTTATCCAACGCTCCTACTTACTTTGCTGATTATATGGCAGATTCAGAATTATTAAAAAGCTTCAACGGCGTCATTTTCTCAGGTCCTATCAAAATGGCAAAACCAGACCTGGATATTTATGAGTACTTCTTTAAGCATTTTAATCTCAATCCAGAAGAATGCTTCTTCATCGATGACCTTCCACAAAATATCGAAGGTGCCAAAAATGCCGGAATGGATGGTATTGTCTTTACCGGAAATATTGATGAGGTAAAAAAACAGATTGAATTTTAGCTCATAAAATTTTTGCAATTTTTAAAACTCCGAAGATGTCGCATACATGGAAACAAAAAAATCGTTAAGGCACATATCAAAGCCTTAACGATTTTTATCTTTATATGATATATTATCAACTTCTGAAATACAAACAACAAAAGCGTTTACTTTAATCTTACAACAAATGTTTTCTCAATTCAGCTCCGCTCTTCGCACTCAAATATGCAGGTGCAATATCAAACACTGTCTTACATCCAGACTGACCTTCCTGCGCCAGTTTGTAAGCTGCTCTTGCATAGGCAACGAGCACAGACGCTGTAAACTCCGGATTAGAATCCAGCTTCAAGCTATACTCGATAAGATGCTTATTCTCTCCATCCCATCCTGTCTTTCCACTGCGAAGCACAAATCCACCATGTGGGATTCCACTATGATTTGCCTTCAACTCTTCCTCACTGATAAAATGTACGGTTGTATCATAATCAGAGAAATAGTTTGGCATTGTCTTAATCTCTTCTTCAACCTTCGCTGCATCTGCACCCTCTTCAAGCACTACAAAGCACTCTCTTGTATGCTTCTGTCTTGTTGTCAGCTCCGGATTCTCCCCGTTACGAACTGCTTCCAGTGCAGCCTCTACCGGAATTGTATACTGCTTTCCATCTTTGACACCTTCCACGCGGCGGATTGCATCCGAATGTCCCTGACTGACACCCTTGCCCCAGAAAGTATAGTCCTTACCTTCCGGCAAGATTGCATTTGCATAAAGTCTATTTAAAGAGAACATACCAGGATCCCAGCCTACAGAAATAATTCCGACATTACCACCTTTTTTAGCTGCTACATCGACATCTTCAAAATGCTCTGGAATTCTTGCATGTGTATCAAAGCTGTCAATGACATTGAACATCTCTGCATACAATGGTGTCTGCTTTGGAAGATCTGTTGCACTTCCTCCACAAAGAATCATTACATCAATCTTATCTTTCCAATCCTGCACATCCGCAATACGGCATACAGGAATATCCTCTGTTAAAATCTGAACTGTCGCAGGATCTCTACGTGTAAATACTGCTACCAGTTCCATATCTGCATTCTGTTTAATTGCACACTCTACACCTCTTCCAAGGTTACCATATCCTAAAATACCAATTCTAATGCTCATATTGATCCCTCCTATTGTTTCTTAACCGAGTCTTATTATAAACCCGTTAAGAGTTTGTGCGCAATAATTTTTTCTATCCTTCCATAAATATATAAGAAATATGCTTTTGGATAGTTTAACATATCTTTTTAACAGATTGCAATACAGAAACAATTTTTTTGCAATCAAGTGGTATCATACGAAAAGAGCCAGAAACCCCCGTCCCAATAACATTTAGTTAAGCTTTTTTCATCATAGTATGAACCTATTGAAGTTCTCTTCCCTAAGCTTTTAAAAAGTATTATTATCATAAAAGTAGATGATTTTTATAAGAAAATATTTTTTTTGCACCATAATCAGGCAGAGCCTTGCTTCTGCCTGATTAATACAATATAATATATCTTGTGTTAAGCTCTATTGTTTAACGGCTTTACAGTTTGTGATCTGACCTGTCGAGCGGTCTGTTG
>NZ_RBZR01000044.1:0-10446 GCF_003628495.1 Ruminococcus sp. B05
TGTAAAGGGATATAGAGTTAATTTGCGCTTTTTTACATGACCAATGAATCAGAAACAATATGAGAGATGTGATAGCAAGGATGCAATAAGTTAGATCTGCCCATGGATAGTTCATGAAACAACCCTGTATAAGTCAAGATACTGATTGACTTGATACAAAATATTTGATAAAATATAAATAGAAATACAGCAGATCAAAGGATGTAAAACTTATGAGAGCAAAGAAAGTGATTGTAGGGGTAGCTATTAGTGCAATGTTAATTTCTTCATCAATTCCAGTAATGGCATTTTCTGTTACAAACGGGAATAAGACATTTGATAAAAAGTGGGAATTGAGCACTACATCTGATGACGGAAAAGGTGTTTTGACTTATGGTTATAATACTCTTGCTATTAATGAAGATTATGCACACGCATATCATTCAACTAAAGATCATTACGCATATGTCAAGAATGGAAATGGTTCTTTTTCGGGTTCAAATGTTGGTAAAGGTAATTGGTCTAAAATTGAGGTTGCTCATAAAGGAAATAGTATTACCTACGGTAATAGCTACTAAACAAAGGTTCGGGATAATGGCTGAGTGGTTGGAATTCCAACCACTCTTTTTTGTGGAGTGTATATAAATGAAGAAAAAAATAAAATATATAGGAATTGTTTTGGTTATTTTGTTCTGTTGCTATAATTTATTTTGGTACTTCGGGAGTTATAAACCATATAACGAATTTCAGAAAGACTTCCCTGAAATAGAAGAATCTGGAGTAAAAATTTACACAGATAAAGATGGATTCCAGTATAGTGTGTCTGTCCCTGATTATTTGCTTTGGAATGGAAATCTTGCGATAGCTGAGTCAGATGTTCGATATGCACTAATTATTTGGATAAAACCATTTCACCAAGGAATAAGTCAAGGCGTGCTATTTAATGACTATAAGGATTTGAATACTCAAATTATGTTGTCAAGTAGCAAAAAAGCTGAAGATCAAGAAGATCAATGGATTGTTGATGAAAATAGCACAATATTGACTACGATATTTGAAAAAGCAAATAAAGTATGGAATCTGGGGTTGAAATAAATGAAAGCAATTAAAAACTTATGTTTGTTTTGTTTCCTGATTTTTGGAATACTTATGCAATCTGAAATATTTCAAGATCAGCTTTGGAACTTTTCTACAGCATATTTTACGTCATCACGCTATGAAGTTGCTAGTGAAGATATGTCGCAGTTTCTGAAAGATGTATCAGAAACTGCAACGGAGAATGATGTACATATTTTTTCTCAGTACAATGAAATCAATAATAAATACCTTTCAACACTTCATATTTATGGCGATGATAAAGTAATCAGACAAACATTAAAAAATACTGCAAACATAGAAGAATCAGAATATACCGCTTTAGTTTCCGGAATTACGAAAGTAAAATTTCATAATCTCTCAGAATTGCAAAGTACCTCTGTGGGTTATGAAAACTTTATCTCATACATAGGAAATGAGGACAATATTATCTCTGCATATCAGAAATTATCAGAAAAATATAGCTTAACTTATCCAGAATATTGGAATTCTACGGAAAAGGACATGATTTTTATTATATGGGGTATGATTATTGCATTGATGATTGTTCTAAATGTAATTGAAGTGGTTAGGCGAAAAAAAGAGGTTGTTGTACGAGTTTCCTTAGGAGAAAGTGCTGGTTTCATAGCATTTAAGGCTGCTTTATTCGATGTAACTTTTGACATTGCATTATTTATTGTTGCAAAAATATTGCTGTCAAATTATATATCGGGAGCATATGAGAATAGACTCGTCACAATTTTATATTCCATTGGAATTATTCTTTCCACTATTCCATATTGTTCTTTTTGCTTTTTTGATATTAGAAAGGCATTCGCAAATGCAACACACAAAAGAGGAGTGGATTTTTTAATTTATTCGTTAAAATTTATAGCAGGGGTAGCCGCTGTTTTTACAATTACCACTAATATTAGTAGTATTCATAATAACCTATTTACAAATGAACATTTGTTAGAAGAATATTATGATGCAAATTATTTTACCGTAAAGACTACTGATTTTAATGCTGAAAAAGAAGAAGCTTTTTGGAATAAACTATACAAGAATGAATATAACACATTAAAGCCTGTAATATGCTTGAATATTTTAAATGATAAAAATGATGTGATATATGTAAATAATCATGCAAAAGATATGTTACAAGGTTTTACGAAGCAGATAAATGCAGTAGAGAATGAATCTTCTGATTTGATTATTTTCATTCCAAAGAATAGATATTTTGCTAAAAACAAGCAATTAGCCTATGACTCCTTGAGCCATGTTTTAAATCATGATAATTTACAACAATTAAATATTCAGTACATAGAGTATAGCGAAACAGAATACTTTTCCTATTTAGATACAAGTAGAATAAATGGTATCGAAAAAAGCAAAAATCCGATAATTATTTATCAGGCAAACAAAGATTTAGCAGTCAATGGTGGGTATCTTGAAAGCTATAAAGCAGGAGCAGTTTTATTTCAATGTGATGAAAAACAGCTAAGAAATATCAGCAAAAAGTATGAAGATATGCTTGGAAATTATCAGCTAGTAATTACAAACGTACATGAACAGTATTTATATAATCACACATTTTTAATAAAACTCGTGGGATTTTTAAGTTCTCTTTGTACGATTGTATTGCTTTTAAATATTATGATTATTGTTACAGTAAGTAGACTAGAGTTCCGAGAAAATGCAATGAAAATTTCCTTGATGAAAATCTTTGGATATAGTTTATTTGAACGGCACAAAACACTTCTTAAAATGATTGTAGTGGAAAATTTTGTGATATTAGTAGGTATGCTTATCTATTCTTTATTATCGGTACAGACTGAAGTAGGAATTAGCATTCTTGTTAGTTCATTTATGGCACTAATAGAATTTACAATTATTTTCTTTAATATCACAATTGTTGAAAAAACAAACATACCGAAATCATTAAAAGGAGGTTGCTTATGATAACAATTGAAAATCTATGCAAAGCATATAATGATAAAATTTTGTTCAAAAATTTTCATTTGGAAATTCCAGATAGCCGTTTTTTGGTAATTAGTGGCGAAAGTGGATGCGGAAAAAGTACTTTACTTAATATGATTGGAGGTATTGAAACTCCTGACAAAGGTTCTATTATTGTGAATGGTTTTGATGTGGCAAAAAAAGGAAAAAAGCAGAAATATTTCAAAGAAGTTGTTGGATTTTTATTTCAAAATTTTGCCCTTTTGGAAAACAAAACAGTAAAAGAAAATCTAGAAATAATAAAAAAATCAGGTAGAACGGATATTTCAATAAATGAAGCTCTTGAAAAAGTTGGTTTACAGAAAGTAATTAACAAAAAAGTCTATCAATTATCTGGTGGCGAACAGCAGAGAGTTGCGTTAGCTCGTTTAATGCTAAAGAAATGTTCGATTGTATTAGCAGACGAACCAACTGGTTCCTTAGACAAAAAAAATAGTGAGATTGTTATGAATATATTGCATGAGTTAAGTGAACAGGGAAAAACAGTTATTGTTGTAACTCATAGTGAAGAAATTGTAGCACAAGAAAAGCATGTTCTATATTTATAATTACCCATAATAGAAGAATATGTTCTTTCGGGAGACACCTCCTCTAAGAACATATTCTTTTGGTTAAAATTGATTATAAAGATACTTTTATTTCAGTATATTCGCTATATTGATGGGATATATATTTGCATATTATTTATATGGATAAGGATTATAACTCTAGTGAGTCTTCTGCATCTACCCACATCTGTAAATTACCCTCAAGATATAATCTTGCATATTCCAAAGGCTCATCCACAGCCAATGAAGTAAGCGCACATTCTGATCCGTATGTGGTTTTTAGATTTTTTTCAGCTTTCCAGCAATCAATGCGAAGCATATATCCGGCACTTGTGTAAACATCAATACTATCGTGATTTATGTTGTATTCTGCATAAATTGTTCTCATCGTATCTTATCTCCATTTTCTTTTAATAATCAGTTATAGAGTTAAATATCGAAAACATTTCAATCAGTTCACCATGTCGTTATTGTTATACTGTGTTATGAAATTTTCTTTCCCTTATTTTTTCCCATATTAAGGTTCATGAAAACCAATGTGAGAATATAACACAAGGGAAAGAGTAAGGGAAAGCTCACTTGCTACAAACTTAGTATTTTCAAGGGTTTGCGAAGAATTTGATAATTAAATATAACAGTTATTAAATTTCCTAAAATATGTGAAATATCAACTGGGATTTATCTTTTACTATTTTGTAAAGTTACAAATATGTGTCCTATTCCGAACAATATTCCTGCAATCATAAGTAGCCAATGTCTTAACAGAATACCGCTGATAACAAATATCATTGTTGGTAATAACGCCAATAGTATTGATTTATTCGTTGACTGTGATTTTAAATAAAAGAACCAAACTAACAGATATAGTAACAATAATGCACTTGTTACTACTATATAGAAAATCATCTCAAAAACACTTTTGAAATCGAATTTCTCTACTAAAACGGGAACAATCATTAATATCATGCTTGTATATCGACCGACCTGCTCAATCGTGTTCATAATCACGTTTTCGCATTTGTTTTCTAAATAAGGATTTTTTATACCAAAAATGATGTTGGGAACAAGCATGATTATTACAATCATTGCTCCCCATCCGTTTATCCAACTAAACTCCATTGTAGTTCCTCCACCGCAAAATAAAATGCGTCAATCTTTATTTATAATCATTAAACTGCCAATCCCCAAAATAAAATATGTCGGTACTACAATATACAAGGTCAAATTCGCATAGCCCTGTAAATCAGAAAAGCAATAAGGCAGGGCGGATACATTAATTAAAAAATGAAAGATAATCGGCAGCCATAAATTTTTTGTTTTTTTGTAAACTGTTCCAAAGAAAATGCCCATTCCGACCGTCTGCACAACCTTGCTGAGAATTACGAAAGCAGATTGATTCAGCACTCCGAAAATGTGTCCAACCCCGAATATAACAGAGGAAAACAAGATGGCAATTAAGGTTTTGTTCTTGCTTTTATAACAAAACTTTTCTATCAGATTAAGAAGCATACCCCTTATATACAATTCTTCAATACAAGCCACACCTATATGATAAATTACGCCCTCAATCAATACTTTAAACAAGCTTGGTTTCAAATCAAAGGGCATTAGTCCGATATAAAATGCAAAAAAGCTTATCACAGCAACAGCGACACCGACGGTGCCGTATTTTTTCAAGCCATTAGCCAGTCCCTCTTTTTTTAATCCCAACTCCCAATTCGGGCAAAGATACTTCAAAACGAAATAGGCGACAATACCTATTATCAAAAAATTTATCATCAAATTGAAATACATTGGCTCTATATCGACGATTTTGATATTTATAAAAATTACACTTGGAATACCTGTAAGCTCCATAAAGGCAATGGAAACCGTTAATATAGAGATGGCATTCATTTCTTTTTTATTCATAATTTTGCTCACCACTTCTCATTCAATCAGCACTTTCTCTATGCTATCACCGTTTTTAATGTCATTATACTATATTACAGTGTATTTGTCCGTTTCTTCATACCCATATTATAGCAGTTCCATATATCCGCTACAATGAAAATCTATTCAGCAAGCCTATTTTTTCGGTTGTCCCTGCGGTGTATGGTTTTGTGGACTGCCTGCGTTCTGGTTTCCTTTATTCTTCAACACAATATCCTCTGACTTTACATACCAGTCCACATCTGCACCCGTATAGGTCTTTCTCGATACGGTATCGGCTACGGGATTGACAAGTTCCACAACTGCATTGTACGGAAATTCCCTTAACGGTACTTCTGGCGGTACGGACACGGGAATAATTCCACCATGCAGACTGCACTTCAAATCATAGATACGCTTTTTAAGCTGGGTACTCGGTGTCCCGTCCTCATTCTGCAAGTACACATCACGCACCGCTGTAAATTTTAATTCTCCAAATGTTTTCTCTTTGTCAATGACAAACCCGTTTGATAATCTCATAAATTCTTCACTCCTTTACTTTTCTTGAACTGTTACAATATCATCAGCAACTAACACATAATCGGTATGTCCCATATCCCCGATTGCGTAACCTCTGCCGTATAACTTCGGATTGACAAGTTTTACTTTCTGCTCATACTTGAAATGCTTTTCGCCAGCCTGCACGGGAATTTCTACCACAACATTTTCGCCTTTCTGTACGTCAGAATAAAGGTTATAGCTTCGTCTGGCTAAGACCCTGCGGTTATTTTTATCCCTTTCAAAAATAGGGTCGCTTTCGCCTGCAAATTCAAGTGTTCCAAAAGACTGTGCCATATCTGGCACAACATATTTCATTTCCATATTGTTTTACCTCGTTTCTTTCTATTTTGGATAAATTTGTTGATAGTGATTTCTTATTCTGGCGGTTAGGGAAGTACCAGCAATCCCACAGATAGTAAAGGGTAAAATAAATGCTTACGCACCCTTGACTATCCGTGTTCTTGCAGGTTGTTAACAGACAAGCCAGAATAAGCGGAAGTCTGCCGTTTGACAGCTTCGGCGGAGAACGTGATTTTCCTTTTCTCATACCGTTACCGCCTTATGATTTCTTCGTTTGACGGCGTTTGCAGAAGAAGATACCTGCCAATCCAGCACCAGAAGTCAAAAGAAAGTGCAAGCAGTCCGTAAAGGTTTGTGCTATCGCCAGTTTTTGGACTGTCTGTTTTATGCGGTGTATCTGGTGTCTGTGGCGTTTCGGGTTTCTCTGGTTCTTCTGGGACTTCGGGTTTTTCCTTAAAGGTAATCGTCTGTCCCTCGTCCTCAATGTCCTTATGCTCGGTAACTTTCTTCGGCTCGTCTGGATTGCTTAAATCGTACAATTCTTCAAAAGTTACAAGCTGTTTGCCGTCAAGAGAAGTAGCGTCAAAGGTAAAGGCAACTTCCGCTTTCATAGTTTCGCTGTCTGCGGTAAAGGTGTAATCACTTTCCACACGTTTCCCATTGATAAGAAGCTCTGCATTTTCTTCTTTCAACATCTGCCAGCCTACAAGTTTGTACTGTGTGCCGACTTCTAAGCCCTCTAAAGTTACGGTATCAATGATTGTTACCTCTTTTCCTGCTTCAAGCTCTTTGTTGCCGTCCTTATCGGTAGCAGTTGTATGAATTTTGATGATATGCTCTGTGATAAGTACTGTCTGCCCGTCGTCCTCAATGTCTTTATGTTCCGCAACTTTTACGGGTTCGTCTGGATTGCTCAAATCGTATAATTCCTCGAATGTTACCAGATTTTTACCACCAAGCTCGGACGCATTGAATGTATAAGCAATTTCCACTTTCATAGCTTCATCATCAGCAGTAAAGGTATAGTCATTTTCTACACGCTTTCCGTCAATGACAAGTTCAGCGTTTTCTTCCTTTAACATCTGCCAGCCTTTGAGCTGGTATTTTGTGCCTTTTGTAAGTCCGTCTAATTTGACAGTATCAACGATTGTAACCTCTTTTCCTGCAAGGATAGTTTTTTCGCCGTCTTTGCTGGTCGCTGTGGTATAGATAGAGATTTCTTTTTCGTATTCATCAGTCAAAGTTCCTAAATCAATCACACGGTTATTTCTTGATACTACGATTTCAAATGGTGGGATAAGCTCAAAGCCTTTGTTGCTTTCACATCTCAATTCTTCAATGATGTAAGTATCATAAGGCAATGCACCTTTGCTGTCGTCTGGTTCAGAAGTTCCAAACCACACACCGTCCTCGCTGGTCTTTCCTGCGTTGGTATTGTATTTGTGAGAAGCCCAGTCAGCAGAAGTGGAGAATTGCCCGTTATCATCAGTTACCACGATATGACTTTCTCCCGTCGTCTTGCTTGTGATCCTAAACGGAACATCAGCAAGACGCTTATGTGTGCCTGCACCGATTTTTACGCCCTCAATATCGCCACGCTTAATCTGATTGTAGATAGAATGGGCTTCGTCGGTTAAGTCCACGATTTTTCCATTTTCTGTGATTGTAAAATCAATCGGTTTTGCACCGTCAGTTAAGTAACCGTAGGGAGCTTCACTCTCAACGATACGGAAATTTCCATAAGGTAAAAGGTCAGAAGAAGTAGAAGCGATACCCTCAATATCTGTACGAATTGTCTTTACCACTTCATTTTTCTTATAGAGCTTGCCCTCAACCAATACAGAATTATCATTTAAGGAAATGATGTCAAAGGCAGTATCTTTTAAGGTGCCACTTCCTTGTGGCTTTGTATCGCCCGTTTCTGAATTTTCACACCGCCACGGATAACCTTGTCTGATACAGAAAACTGGTTACTTCCAGTCAATACGGCAAGGTCGCCGTCCTCGGTAATCTGTGTTACATATAAGCCCTTAATCTGTTCGGACTTATCGCTAGCCTGCATATATGCACCGTCTAACAAGTAACCATTTGGAGCTTTTGTTTCCTCAACGGTTAGTGTTCCTAAAGGAAGAACGGCTTTACTGTCCTGCATATAGAAGTTATCGCCAGATACCTTGTATGCGTCCGCTAATTTTGTGATGTAGTGGGTTGTCCCATTACTGTCTGTTTCAGCGATTGTCTTTGTAACCCATGTACGAGTAGCTTCGGCAGGGAGATTGTCTTTGTTATAGAAACCTGCATAATACTTCCATGTAAATTCCGCACCTGCTAGAGAAGCGTTCCCTTGCGGATTGTCTTTCTGTGTTTCCATGTCAATCTTGAGAAGCTCAATCAAAGTGTCCGTTACTTTTGGTGTATCAGATACGTTCAAGGTTGCTGTTTCGCCAGCTTTGATTGTCAATGGATAAACTGTTTTATCCACTTTATATCCTGCTGGTGCAGATAATTCCTTGATATAGACTGTGCCAGCCGTTACCTCTACAACATCTGTATTTCCGTTTTTATCAGTCGTAAGGGTGGCAAGCTGTTTCGTGCAGTCCTTATCAGCAAAGACAACGTATGTTGCACCAGCGATAGAGTAATTTCCGTTACCGTCTGTAATGCTGGTATTACTGGAAGTCTTTTGCAGTTTCGCATTTCCGACGTTTAGTTTCGCCCAGAATTGCCCTAATTCCTGCCCCTCGCCAGAGTAAATATAACCGCCACATTCATAGCGTCCTTTATTCTCTTTGACAAAGGCTTTTGCACCAGCGTACACTTCGTCCTGCGTTGCTTTTGGAATTTCATTATAAGAAGCTCGCACGTTATCACATTGCCAGCCAAGATGTACGCTTAATCTCTGCCAGACAACAAGCTGTCTTAAAAGGTAAGCGTGATTTTTGCTTATTCCGCTATGGCTGTCTGTGTACTGTTTTACATATTCGATAGATAAGGCAACGTCGCTTATCTGGTCGGCACTCATACGGGTGCTTGCGTCAGCTCTGGTCTTGTAACCATTCTTAAAATCTGTGTTAATGTCGATACAGTAAGCGTCCTCGCCCTCAACGGTCAAATGTCCCTCATTAAAGGTAGAACCAATCGAACCGTCATTCATTACTTTTTCAACGATACCGACACGTTCTTTTGACTCCGTCCAGTATTGCTTACTTTCTGCATGAACGGGTGTAGTCGGTAAAGCAGTAACGACAGTTGCAAGAGCTAAGAAGCCCGTACACAATCGTTTTAACATCTTTTTCATAAATCTAATGCTCCTTTCATTTTGGGTAATAAAATAGCCGTCCATAATGAACGGCTGGAAATAGAAAAGGAACGTCATTTTAGGCGTTCCATAGTCTATAAGTTATTCGATTTTTTCTTGTTTCAATACTGATGTACTGTACCATATCTTTGCATATCTAAGAAAACTTGCGTATCAAGGCTCATTCGTTAGTAGTAAATAAGTAGTAAATTGATGTGTTTGTTTCCTTGAAAATGCTGATAGATACTGTGTTTTAGCGGATAATCAGATTTTTATTGTGTTTTTAATTCACAAACTTGAATTTTCTTATGCTCCTGTTCTATTTTACAACTACAGTGTGGACAATATTCTTTACTATTTATAGGTACACCCCTTAATGATTTGCCACAGAATGGACAGTGATTTTTGATTACAATTTTGATTAGTCTATTATAAGTTATGCCACTTCAATTTTTGCGAATATCATCCAATCAGCAATACATGAAATTAAAATAACTATTACTAAAAATACTGGTACTCCGGCAAATTGTTCTAAATAATTTGAATGAATTCAATATTATGCTTTTTTCTCCTTAAATGGCTTCAGAAAGATCACCCATCCAAAGATCAGCAGATTCATTACCAGTGCAACAGGAATATCTCCCCAGTGGATTTGCTGATTCTGAAGTACATCCGCAGAGTACGTTCCTGAAAAAACTACCACCATATTATTATTCAGAAAATGAATAATTATCGGAACCCAGATATTCTGGGTTT
>NZ_RBZR01000045.1:0-10184 GCF_003628495.1 Ruminococcus sp. B05
CCATATAGATATTATACCTCTACAGGCACAAAAAATCAAGAGTTACACATGTTTTGTATAACATGCATAACCCCCGATAAAATCTGATCTTTTTATGTTTTTAAAAATCCTTCATGAAACAACCCTGTGACTTATATAGCGTCGAATTGTAAGATATATTCCTTGTAAAATTAACCAAAAGAACAACAGATTTATTGATAATGCTTTTTTAATTACTTCTCCAAAATAAATGATGACAGCCGCACTTGTCAGTATCATCAGTAGGGTAATAACATCCCAACAGTTTTTCTTATATAATTCTATAACCTTTATTTCTATCAGTATTGCCAGTATCCCTGTCCCTGCCACACATATTCCAACAACCAATATCATCAATAACCAATATATGATTCCGGCTATAATCTCATTTGGAATTTTTGTGCTGATTTGTGCCACAGATTGCCCGGCATCAATCGTCCAACCGATAAAAGTTTGTATGAATGATGCTGCATCATGGAAGAATGATTTGCAATCGGAAAGGAACACATCTGACTGTACTGCCTGAAAAAGAGTGGTTGTCAGCGAATACCATGCAAGAAGGAACAAGGTTGTTTGGAACATTACCGTTTTTGCTTTATATTGTCCTGCAAGTTGCTCTTTTTGTGTTTCGTATCTTGCTTTTGCATTCTGATAGGCTGTCCGGTCACAGGCTTCGCATTTTTTATAGAGTACCGGCTTTTCTACCGGTATCTCTACGATTTTCTGATGTGTCCGGGCATAATCCCGTTGTTGTGTTAAGCATCGTATTTTATCTTGACATTCCTCTATCGTGACGTTTGCGCTTCGCAGCTTCTCTTTCTCGCTCCGCAATGCTCTGTCTGCCAGCTTCAAGTCGTTCTTTAATGCTTGAATATTCCCGGCTCTGTTCTCTTTGTTTAATTTCTCGTTCAAGGTCAGAGATTCGTTGAGCTGCGTCTTCAGTTCCACGATAAGCTGGTCTTTCTGTTCCAACTCTTCTTGTATCTCCTCGGTCAAGAGCAGAAGTTCTTCCAACTGTTCGGCGTTCTTTAATTCTCTGGATTCGTTCATCTATATCACGTCCTTTCTCTACCTGCTGTTCCAGTTCAGCAATTCGGTGTTCTGTTTCAGTAATAAACTGTTTTCGCTGTTCAGCTTCTGTGCCAATATCTGCCATTGCTGATTTTCGTTTTCCAAAAGTTCTATCTTCGTTTTCTGTTCTTCCATCTTGGAAAGTAGTTCCTCGGTATTTGGCAAAATGTTGAGCAGCTCGGATAACTCGCTGTTTAATTTTTGCAATTTCTGATTCTGTTCCTGCATAAGAGAGAGTTGGGTGTCCCGGTTCTGCATTTCCAGAAGCATTTCTGCCATTAAGGTCTGCTGTTCTTCGATTTGCCCAATCATGGACTCCATTAAGGGTATAATTTCCCGGCTTTCTTCTAATGTCATTTAATCGCTCCTTCCATAATGATAATGCACCTGATACTTTCCCAAAGGTGTCCAGTATCTTTTGCAATAACGTGTTTTGTTGTTTTATGATTTGATTTTCCGCTACTTTCCACGAACCTTTTATTTCCTGCCCGGCAAGAAACTTTTGTTCAATCTTTCTTGCGTCAGCACCTTCATGGATGGTAGGAATCTGGAGTTTTCCCTGCTTTTCGTAAGAACGGTGATCGACCTGATTATGCAAAGGCAGATGTTCATTACACACCTTTGCCCACTCGCTCCGCCACAGTTCACAGTTTTTTGGATTGTTCCATCCCGTAGCATCGGTCAGTACCCGTTTCCATTGCAGGCGGTTTCTTGCACCAATCTTCTGGATTCCGTTTTCATCTAATACAGGGATACGGATTCCATGACGGTCAGGGTTTTTCTTATCCTGCCACCAGTTCGGATGGGATTCATCAATCACGATATTTCCGCTTTTATCTCTGACAAAATCCCAATCTTTGACTTCTTTCTTCCCCCAAGAATGATCCGGGTTAAAAGGGCGCATTGTCAGAAGCAGATGGACATGAGGATTGCCATCCCCTTTGTCGTGGATACTCCAATCAGCACACATTCCCTTATCCACAAATGTTTTTTTGATATAGTCGGCTGTATATTGAATCTGTTCCTGTCTGCTCCATTCTTTGGGGAGGGCAAATTCAAATGACCTGCCAAGTTGGGCATCTGCACTTTTTTCAATCTTCAATACCTCATTCCATAACCGTTGTTTCTGAAATGTGATTTTAAATTTTTCTAAAGCAGCTTCTTTATCTTCTGACCTTTTGTATCGGACAGATTTTTGAAAGCGTTTTATATTTTCTTCTGGTACTATCTGCCATTCAGGAGGTGCGTTTTCGCACATCATCAGACTGGTGTAGACCACTTCTTTTTTAGAAGTGTAATAACTGATTCGCCCGGTTTCCTCGTTTTTCATCACATCCCCATTGAGATATGCGGAAGCGGAGATAACAGATTTCCCTTTACTTCGTCCGACTATTTTGATTGTGTAATGAAAAATCGCCATGTCTGGATTCCCCCTTTCTGCACATCCGGCATAGATTTCCGGCAACATTGCTTTCAGTTTTAGAAAAAGCAGTATTGCCGGAACGCCCTCTGCGTAAGAGTGCCCTGCGCATAGCAGCCTGCATGGAATGCGCCCCTCTGGCGAAGAGTGCCTCCTGCGGCATGAGCAGGTCTGGCTGAAAGCCCCGCCGACGGAACGAGCCCGGCAAGCGTGAGCGAAGACCGGTTGCCACTTGTGGCAAACTTATTGGGACGACCTCTGGTTGTCCATAAGTGCGCCCTTCATGAAAAAGCAATGAAGGGAATGAAAAACTCATCCCCCCCCGCCATTACACTTCCTCCATATCGGTATGTGTTTCTTTCTGCATTGCCTTTGAAAAAAATTTCCCATTGGCTTCCTGCTTTTTCAGAAAACCAATCAGCTTTGGGATGTCCTCTTCCTCGATAGGCGCACCGAGAACGGATTCCACCGCACCGCCAACCTGACAGAGCCTATGGGTTCGTTTTTTACTTTCTTCGGCTTTCTTTCGTTTCAGAAGTTCTTTCTTCTGTGCTGCATATCGTTTTGCTTTTTCAAGGCTTTCCTGTTCCTTCTTTTCCATTTCAAGCATTCGTTCTTCATAACTTTTTGTTGATTTTGCCATGATTACATTCCCCTTTCTTTTACAAACATAAGTTCTCGGTTGCGTATCAGAAGAAGCACATGGTATAATCTTCTTGCGTGTAGGTATATCATGGCTTCGGTCTGATAGAACCTTTGGCGGTTTCTTTGGAAGCCGCCTTTTTAATTTGCCGCAGTTCTTGTTACGGCTTTTACATTTCCTCTATCCCTCAAATCACGACCTTCATTCGCTTCCATAAACATTTCCAGAATATCGGTTTTAATCAGGACTTTGCGACCAACCTTTAATACTGGAAGTTTCTTCCATTCTACAAGCTGTCTTAAGGTGTTTCTGCCGATTCCCGTATAGTCAGCAGCTTCTTCGATGGATAATGCAATTTTTCTTTGCGTCATATAATCACCTCCTTATAAATTGCATTATGCAATTCTTGTGATGTAAGTATATCCTTTTCATATCTTTTTGTCAAGCGTTACGAAATATTAAAAATAATTTTTAAGTTGCATATTGCAATTACAGAAAAACAATGCTATAATTCATACATACCGAAAAAGGAGGCAGTCAGCATGAAAGATAAAGAACTACGCAAGCTGATAGGCAGCAGAGTAAAACAGCGCCGTCTGGAATTGAATCTGACACAGCCTTATGTCGCAGAAAAGATGGGTGTTACCGCTTCTACAATCCTGCGTTATGAGAATGGTTCGATTGACAATACGAAAAAAATGGTGCTGGAAGGTCTTTCGGAAGCACTCCATGTATCTGTGGAATGGCTCAAAGGGGAAACAGATGAATATGAAACCGACATTACGGATAAGAGAGAGTTACAGATTCGTGATGCGATGGGAGATATTCTGGAACAGTTACCGCTTGCCCTTACCAAAGAAGAAGATGCTTTTTCAAAAGATTTATTACTGCTGATGTTAAAACAATATGGTCTGTTTTTGGATTCCTTCCAGTTCGCCTGCAAAAACTTCAAGGGGAATGCTGGTCAGACGGATATTGCCAAAACAATAGGGTTTGAATCGAATGATGAATATAATGAGATTATGTTCTTAAGGGAAATCACTCACACCATCAATGCTTTTAATGAGATGGCAGACGTTGTAAGGCTCTATTCCAAGAAACCAAAAACAGCAGAACAAAGGCTTGCAAATCTTTTATCAGAAGTCTTATACGAAGATTCCGAATCGGTATAGTAAGACAACCGGAGTTATGATATACTTACACGCACGAAGCATTTCATCAGTTCCGATTGTCTAATATCGAAAGGAGACATACGATTATGGCAAAAGGATCTGTAAGAAAAAAAGGAAAGAAATGGTACTACCGCTTCTATGTAGAGGACGCAAGCGGCAATCTTGTTCAGAAAGAATGCGTTGGAACAGAAAGCAAAAGTGAAACTGAAAAGCTGCTCCGTCAGGCAATGGATGATTATGAGAAAAAGAAATTTGTTGCCAAAGCGGAAAATCTCACAGTCGGACAGCTTTTGGATGTGTGGGCAGAGGAGGAATTAAAAACAGGTACGCTCAGCAATGGTACGGTGGAGAATTACCTCGGAACAATCCGAAATATCAAGAAACACCCATTGGCAGAACGGAAACTGAAAAATGTAACCTCTGAACATTTGCAATCCTTCTTCGATTTGCTTTCCTTCGGGGGAGTTCATCCCGACGGAAAAGAGAGAAAGGGTTACAGCAAAGATTATATCCATTCTTTTTCCGCAGTCATGCAGCAGTCCTTCCGTTTTGCAGTATTTCCAAAGCAGTATATTACGTTCAATCCCATGCAGTATATTAAACTGCGGTATCAGACGGATGAAGTGGATTTGTTTTCCGATGAGGATATGGACGGAAATGTCCAACCAATTTCACGAGAAGATTATGAAAGATTGCTTGCTTATCTGCAAAAAAAGAACCCAGCCGCAATACTTCCAATCCAGATAGCCTATTATGCCGGGCTTCGTATTGGAGAAGCCTGCGGTTTGGCATGGCAGGACGTAAATCTGGAAGAACAATGCCTTACCATAAGACGCAGCATCCGATATGATGGCTCAAAGCGCAAATATATCATCGGACCAACCAAGCGGAAAAAAGTAAGGGTTGTTGATTTTGGAGATACACTGGTAGAGATTTTCCGTAATGCCCGGAAAGAGCAGTTAAAAAATCGAATGCAGTACGGAGAACTTTATCACACGAACTACTACAAAGAGGTCAAAGAGAAAAACAGAGTGTACTACGAATATTATTGTTTAGACAGAACAGAGGAAGTCCCGACAGATTATAAAGAAATTTCTTTCGTCTGTTTAAGACCGGATGGTTGTTTGGAACTTCCAACTACTTTGGGGACTGTTTGCAGAAAGGTGGCAAAAACATTAGAGGGATTTGAAGGCTTTCATTTCCACCAGTTACGTCACACCTATACAAGCAACCTTTTAGCAAATGGAGCTGCCCCAAAAGATGTGCAGGAATTGTTGGGACACTCAGATGTCAGTACCACAATGAACGTCTATGCTCACTCCACAAGAGATGCGAAACGAAAATCAGTTCGGCTTCTTGATAAAGTGGTGGGCAATGACTAAAAAATTTCCCTTATTTCCCTTGTGATTATCTCATAAGGGCAAAAATAAGGGAAACTACATATCATTTCACTAATGGACAGGCGGGAAAGCCTATAAAATGGGGAAAGTTAGAGGAATAATTATATAAATTCCAGTTTGACAACTTCATATCCATATACACAAAGCAGTTAGTCTTAGGATTGACTGCTTTTTTCGTACCCAGAAAGGAGTGATTGATTTATGCGTATGAATTGGAACAAAGGACACCGTATCAGAGCCAGCGACAAGCACCTTGTCTATCACTTTTCCATAGGGATGCTTCTGTTTGTGTTCATGGCGGTTCTCCTGCTATTGAATATCAAACAGCTTATGAGTACCGATTGGAAACATTTCAGCTTGTTAGAGAACGGCTTGACGCTCTCCCCTTACAACTTCATAACCATACTGATAGCGACTGGTGTTTGTACATTGGTCGCTTTTCTGTATTACCGCTTCTGTTACGACAGTTTCAAGAAGCTCCTGCACCGTCAAAAGCTGGCAAGAATGATACTGGAAAATAAGTGGTATGAAGCCGATACCGTGCAAGACAGCGGTTTTTTTACTGACCTGCAAAGCAGATCAAGGGAAAAAATCGTCTGGTTTCCAAAGATTTATTATCAAATGGAAAAGGGACTGCTTCATATCCGCTGTGAAATTACGCTGGGAAAATATCAAGACCAGCTTTTACGGTTAGAGGATAAGCTGGAAAGTGGCTTATATTGCGAGCTGACCGACAAGACCTTACATGACGGCTATATCGAATATACCTTGCTTTATGATATGATAGCGAACCGCATTACCATTGATGAAGTACGAGCAGAGCACGGCTGTCTTAGGCTGATGAAAAATCTTGTCTGGGAATATGACGCACTACCCCACGCTCTGATTGCTGGTGGGACTGGTGGCGGTAAAACCTATTTTCTGCTGACGCTTATAGAAGCCCTATTGCATACCAACGCTGTCCTTTATATCTTAGACCCAAAGAACAGCGACCTTGCAGACTTGGGAACAGTCATGCCTAACGTCTATCACACCAAAGAAGAAATGATTGATTGCGTCAATGCCTTTTATGAGGGCATGGTACGGCGAAGTGAGGAAATGAAGCAACACCCAAACTATAAGACGGGCGAAAACTACGCCTATCTGGGACTGCCACCCTGCTTTCTTATCTTTGATGAATATGTGGCATTTTTTGAAATGCTGGGGACGAAAGAAAGCGTGGGCTTACTTAGCCAGTTAAAGAAAATCGTCATGTTAGGACGGCAGGCAGGATATTTCCTTATCGTCGCTTGTCAAAGACCAGACGCAAAGTATTTCTCGGACGGGATAAGGGATAACTTCAATTTCCGTGTAGGACTTGGACGTATCAGCGAATTAGGTTACGGTATGCTGTTTGGTTCAGATGTGAAAAAGCAGTTTTTCCAGAAGCGTATCAAGGGGCGTGGCTATTGTGATGTGGGAACAAGCGTCATCAGTGAATTTTACACGCCGTTAGTCCCGAAAGGACATGATTTTTTGCTGACTATCGGCTCTCTTGCACAAGCAAGGCAGGACGGGACGGCGACGTGCGAAGCGAAAGGCGACGGCACGGACTAGCCGTTGCTGGTGTGGCGTCAGCCACGCCAGCAGGTAAAACCCCTCGGTATCTAACAGAGGGGTACGTTTGCAAATAGATAATAGACAAAAAACATAGGAAACATAAGGCTTCTGGCATGATTTTCTAGCAAAAATCGGCTGTGAAGTCGTCTTAAAAAACTTCACACTTGACAGATTGGGGGTATGGTTCTGAATGAAGAACAATGGATAAAAGAATTACGGGAGAAACGGATTGCTTACGGTATCTCACAAGGCAGGCTGGCGGTGGCTTCTGGTATCACAAGAGAATATCTCAACAAGATAGAAAGCGGAAAAATGAAGCCGTCAAAGGAACTTCTGGAAACTCTGTATAAAGAACTGGCAAGGTTTAATCCAGAAGCACCGCTTACCATGCTGTTTGATTATGTGAAAATTCGTTTTCCCACGCTGGATATACAGCACATCATCAAAGATATATTAAAACTGAATATCAATTATATGCTCCATGAAGATTACGGACATTATTGCAGGACTTATACGGACGTGTCGGCGTGGTGCAGATACACCCCGTCTTTGAAGAACTGCTACACGCTTTTGATACCAGACCGCCAGTGAAAAGAAATGAGGTGGAGTGATGAAAGAAAGGATAAAAGGTGCGTTCACAAAAAGAAAGATACTTCACGTTCTCAAAATGGCTCTGTTCGTCGTGGCACTTTCCCTTATCCTGCTTTCACTTCTGGGGACGGTGGCTCATGCGACGGGGCTTGTGGACGATACTATCAATGCAGAAAATCTTTATTCCAAATATCCGCTTTCCAATTACCAGCTTGATTTTTATGTGGATAATAGCTGGTCGTGGTTGCCTTGGAACTGGCTGGACGGTATCGGAAAATCGGTGCAGTACGGGCTTTACTGTATCACGAACTTTGTATGGACTATCAGTTTATATTTAAGCAATGCAACGGGCTATGTGGTGCAAGAAGCCTACAAGCTGGATTTTATCAATGATATGGCAGACAGTATCGGAAAAAGCATACAGACCTTGGCAGGCGTTACCGAGAACGGCTTTTCTTCTACGGGCTTCTATGTTGGTTTCCTGCTTCTCATTATCTTAGTGGTGGGAATGTATGTTGCCTATACGGGACTGATAAAAAGGGAAACCAGCAAGGCACTTCACGCTGTTATTAACTTTGTGGTAGTGTTCGTGCTGTCCGCTTCATTTATTGCCTACGCTCCCGACTACATCAAGAAGATAAATGAGTTTTCGTCAGACATAAGTACCGCTTCACTTGACTTGGGAACAAAAATCATGCTCCCAAACTCTGACAGCGAGGGTAAGGACAGCGTGGACTTGATACGGGACAGCTTGTTTTCTATTCAAGTACAACAGCCGTGGCTACTCTTGCAGTTTGGCAATTCCAATATGGAAGAAATCGGGGCAGAACGTGTCGAAGCTCTGGTATCGGCAAGCCCAGAGGACGAGGACGGCGAAACAAGAGAGGAAGTCGTAAAAACAGAAATCGAGGACAACGACAACAACAATCTGACGATACCGCAGGTCATTAACCGCTTGGGTATGGTGTTCTTCCTCTTGTTCTTCAATCTTGGTATCACGATATTTGTATTCTTGCTTACGGGCATGATGATATTTAGCCAGATACTTTTTATCATTTTCGCTATGTTTCTGCCTATCAGCTTTTTGCTTTCCATGATACCGAGCTATGAAAGCATGGCGAAGCAGGCAATCGTAAGGGTATTTAATACCATAATGACACGGGCAGGAATAACGCTCATTGTAACGGTGGCATTTAGTATTTCCAGTATGTTTTACAACATTTCCACAGACTATCCGTTCTTTATGATAGCGTTCTTGCAGATAGTATGTTTTGCTGGTATCTACATGAAATTGGGCGACTTAATGAGTATGTTCAGCTTAAATGCTGGCGACAGTCAAAGCATGGGACGCAGGATATTCCGCAGACCGTATCTGTTTATGCGACATAGGGCTAGGCGTATGGAACACCGTATTGCAAGGGCGGTAAGTGCTGGCGGTATTTCGGGCGGTGTGGCTGGTGCGGTGGCTGGAAGTGCCGTTGCTAACAAACGAGCGGAAAGAAAAAATACGGCTTCTAAAGAAAATCGGGGCAATACCACTTCTAGCATGGGACAGCGTGCAGGCTCAAAGGTGGGTGCTGTCTTAGATACGAAAAATAAAGTGAAAGATAAGGCAAATGCTGTCAAAGAGAATATCAAGGATATGCCGACACAGACCGCTTATGCGGTGTATTCCGTAAAGGAAAAGGCAAAGTCCAGCGTGTCCGACTTCAAGCGTGGCATGGTGCAGGAACAGCAGTCCAGACAGACGGGACGCTTGGAAAAGCAAGAACAGCATAAGAAAAATATCGCTGACAAGCGAATGGAACTTCAAAAGGCACAAGAAGCAAGGCAGGCACAGCGAAAGGCTGACGGATCAGCGACAACGGGAACTACCCGTCCCCATGAGCGACCAGCCACAGCTTCAACCATTCCAAAGCCGAGTGCGAAAAAAATGCAGGAAGTCAAACGTCCTGCCACAGCGACCACTTCAAAAGCAAGTGAGCCAGTCAAGACAACTGTTATCAAAGAGCGTCCGTTATCTTCTGGTGCTTCTGATAGAAAAGCGACCCAGCCTGCACAGCCAGTACATAAGCAGAATGTAGAAAAAGTAGTATCGCAGGAAACACGCCAGAATTACACCAAAGACCGCAGGACAGAGGTTTGTTATGATAAACTATAGTTGTAACAGTAGTGGCTAATAAGATATAATTAATCTCATAAAGGAAAGAGGTATCTACTTATGCCACAAAGTTACACATCAGAATTCAAAAAGAAGATTGTACGTCTTC
>NZ_RBZR01000046.1:0-8676 GCF_003628495.1 Ruminococcus sp. B05
TGGAATCTACCATAATCACCGTCGCTTCATCATCTGTAAGATCTTTGATGATAACCGGCATTTTCTCTAGTCCAGCAAGTTCACATGCTCGTTTTCGCCGATGACCAGCTACCAGCTCATAACCACCGGATTCTCTCAACCGCACAATACCAGGAACCAACACGCCATATTGTGTAATACTTTCCGCTAATTCTTCCATTTTCTTATCATCTCTTACTTGAAACGGGTGATTCGTAAATGGATGAAGACTTCCTATTGCTATCTCACTAATTCCATTGGTTGTCTCTTCGTTTGTTCCAAACAATGCATCAAGCGGCTGTAAGGAAACGGGAGTTGCTCTTTTTTTAGATGGCATCTTTCAGCACCTCCTCCGTCACTCTCCGATAAGCTTCTGTAGCTTTGCCTTTCGGATCATAAGAGAAAATACTCTGTCCTTCTCTGACTGCTTCCTTCATTCTTACAGAAAATGGAATATAATTATCGAAGATATGAATTTGACTTCCATATACATTTCTGAGAAGTTCCATATTATTCCTGGCATCATTCGTATGAGCATCGACCATCGTAAACAGAATTCCACCGACTTGCAGCTTCGAATTGATTTGCTTACGGACCTTACCGATTGTTTTTAATAACTGCTGCAATCCTTTGATTGGCAGGTAAGACGCTTCAACCGGAATTAGTACTTCATCTGATGCAGCCAGTGCATTGATTGTGATCATTCCCAATGATGGCATACAATCAATGATAATTGCATCATATTGATCCTTGATACCATATAAAATCTGTTTCAATACATATTCCCTGCTCATTGCATTTACCAACTGTACTTCCGTACCTGCCAGTCCAATGTTAGAACAGATAATGTCTATTCCTTCTGCCTGATGCCTGATATAACAGTCTGAAGGAATATCTTCATCTTTCATTACTGTATCCATAAGAGCTGTAAGTGTTTCATTACTTTCATCACAATCACGATATCCAAATCCTGCGGATACATCAGACTGTGGATCGGCATCAACGATTAACACTTTCATATTCTTTTGTGCTAATCCTACTGCTAAATTAGCTGTACATGCTGATTTTCCCGTTCCCCCTTTTTGGTTTACAATAGAAATTACTTTTGCCATAATCTTTCCCTTCTTTCTTGTTAAATAAAAAGACTGAATCAGACAGCTGAGATATAAATCTCATGCGAGCTAATTCAGTCCAAAATATATTTTTATTCAATTATCACCGCTTTCGTGGTATAGTAAATACATCTCAGCAGAGTTCTGAAATTCTATTACTTCTGTACTGTGTTATTTATAAAAGAGAGGCCTTTCCTTCATAAATTCGTTGATTGGTTACGAAATTTATTTAGGACTAAATCGCTAGAGCCCTTGTATTATAAGGGGTTCTGCCTTGTGTCATTATAATAACACAAGCACCACCATTCAAAATATTCATCATTGGTATCGGTAGTTTTTTCGCATTTACACCCCCGAGATAACGATACAGCGGAATCTGTAATGCATTTGCCGCCGCATGGGCACATGCAAGTGACACACCCAGCAATGCATTGGCTCCTAATTTCTTTTTATTCAAGGTTCCATCTAACTGAATCAATACCCGGTCAATTTCGCTCTGCCCAAAAATATTCATTCCGATGATGCTTTCTGCAATCTGATTGTTCACATGTTCCACTGCCAGTTGGACACCTTTCCCTCCATATCGCACCCCTCCATCTCTTAATTCTACCGCCTCATATTTTCCGGTAGATGCTCCTGATGGAACAGCCGCCTTACCGATTATATTCTCTCCTACAAGCACTTCCACTTCTATTGTCGGATTCCCTCTGGAATCTAATATTTCTCTTGCGTACACATCTCGTATAGGCATGTATTCATACATAACAAAAACCTCCTTTAATTTTAGTATTCCAAGAAGGTTTTATTTCATACTATTGTAAATTTATTTTTCTCTCCAAAATATTACATCATCCCACTATTTGCTCCGTCTGTCCGGAATAACAAATATCCACACAAGCGAACTAACTAACAGCAAATATGGATAAAATAGCTTTGGCATGATCTGGAATGCTGTTATCTCATAGCCCAGCTCATTCACTGCTGAAATTGCAACCAGCATCTGTGCTCCATAAGGGATCACCCCTTGGAATACACACGAAAATGTATCTAACAGAGACGCTGCTTTTCGTGGTTTAATATTATATTCGCGTGACATCTCCTGTGCGATTGGGTTTGCCATTACAATCGCAACTGTATTATTTGCAGTCGCAATATCCATTGCTCCTACAAGCATTCCCATTCCCAACTGACCACCTTTATTTCCTTTAAAGATTTTTTTAATAAACTGCAGTAACGCCTCAAAACCACCATATTCACGGATTAAAGCACACATCGCCGCTACCAAAACAGCTACCATACTAGTTTCAAACATTCCGGCAGCCCCTGACCCCATATTACTCAGCAGATCTATTGCCTGAACGTATCCCCCCGCAATCATAATAATTGATCCGGACACAATTCCAATCAGCAATACCACAAATACATTAATTCCTACAATTCCACCTGCCAATACCAACAGATATGGTACAATCTGCACCAGGTTATATGACTGCTGGATTTGACCATTTATATCCGTCTTAAATGATAAAACCAATATAATGATCAAAGTTACCACCGCTGCCGGAAGAGCAATCCAGAAGTTTTCTTTAAACTTATCTTTCATCGCACATCCTTGTCCATTACATGCCGCAATCGTTGTGTCGGATATAAACGATAAGTTATCTCCAAACATTGCTCCTCCCATAACAGCTCCTACGCATAATGGAACTGAAAATCCAGAAGCACCTGCCACTGCCACTGCAATCGGCACAATTAACGTGATTGTTCCAACTGATGTTCCCATAGCTGTCGATACAAAACAAGCGACTACAAACAATACTGCAACTGCGAATCTTGCCGGAATCATAGAAAGCATAAAATACGCAACACTTTCTGCACTGTCACGCCCTACAACTCCTACAAATGAACCTGCCGTCAAAAAAATCAACAACATCGTGATAATATTCTTATCTGCCAGACCTTGTGCCATTAATCCCAGTTTTTCATCAAAACTAACTGTCCGGTTCTGCAGACAAGCTACAAGTATGGCCACCAAAAATGCGATTACAATTGGCACATTATAAAATCCCATCGGAATATCCAGCACATACTCAAATAAAATTCCCAACCCAAGATACAACACAAGAAATACTACTATAGGCATCAAGGCAATTGGATTACTTTTTTTCTTTTGCATCATACTCTACTTCTCTCCTCATTTTTCCTAACAGAACCCATTGTACCATTCTTTTCTTATTTTGGACAGTGAAAATATTTTCCTTTTCCACAAAAAGTAAAACAGACGATCAATTTTCATCAATCATCTGTCTTTATTTATTTCAATTCAATTTTAGTGAAAATAATGATCTCCCAGCTGGTATCCCATACCGCCTTGATCAAAATAGAGACAATCTCCGATTGGATTACTTCCGGACAACGCATCTATTGCTGCCTGCATAGCACTTGGTGTATATCCTGCACTATATCTGACACTGTCAAGCCATCCTGTCATCGCCGGGCCAAATTGCCCTGACTGATACACAACCTCTGAAATACTGTTTGGATATACTGCACTTTTCACACGATTCATAATAACAGCTCCGACTGCCACTTGACCTTCGTAAGACTGATTTCCCGCCTCACAAAAAATAATCGACGCTAACAGTTCTTTGTCTGCTTCCTGAATCTGTGCTACAGCCGCTTCCTCTTCGGCTTTTCTTTGTGCCTCCGCCTGCTCTGCCGCAATACGCTCTGCTTCTTTTTTCTGTGCTTCCTCTAATTCGCGCTGTGCCTTTTCTTCCGCTTTTTTCTTCTCCTGCAAAGCTTTCTCTTCCGCTTCTTTTTCTGCTTGTTTCTGCTCTGCTATTTTCTTGTCCAACTCTTCTATTGTCAGCAATCCTGCCTCCTGGTATTCATTTTCCATAACAATCTCATCTGTTCTTTCCGAATCCTGAAGTAATTGAGCAAAGGATGCGATTTCCATGTGGTCGGATGCATACATCATTTCTGTATGATGCTCCGCAGCTTGTGTATTAACACCTAATGTCATCACCGTAACCGTGGTTGCAACTACCGCCATCGATACCCATCTTTTATATTGAATCATATAGTCTCCTCCTACAATTTCGTAACATTCTTTGCAATTTTATTTCACTTTGATTAACGAGTTATAATAAATTATATTCATTTTTTTCGTTTTTATTACAAATGTTACAATTTTGTTACGAGTCGACATTCTAATATAAAATTTCAAACTTGTCAACAATAAATTTTAATTTCCACTGATTGCCAGAACATCTCCCTTCTGAATAACTGTCTCTCCTTTTGGGATAACTGTCGAGCCATCTTCTCGTCGGATTAACGCAATCATTCGCTCTTCCATTTTCGGTAAATCTTTAATCTGACACCCGATTCTTCCATCTCCTTCTTCCACCGTTTCTTCCCTCAATACCATATCAATATCCCCTTCATAGGATTGCGCGCTCAGTACAAGAATATCTCCTTCTTTTATCTTCACTTCAGCCCTTGGGATAATATCCTCATCACCACGTTTGATCAAAACAATCAACATATTTTTTATCCGCAGTTCAGAAATCTTTTTACCCACATACTTATGATCCTTTTCCATTTTCATTTGAATTAATTGAATCTGTTGTTCTTCCTGATAATCACTAAATGTCTTCATAACATTTTGTTCATCATCTACCATATCAAGTCGTTCTGCAACCACCGGAAGTAAAAGACCCTGAAATGTAACAGAAATCAACGCCACACAAAATACGATGTTAAATACATCACTTTTCGTATAGACCGGGCTTACCGTCACCATAATTGCAAATACAATCGAAGCGGCTCCTCGCAATCCTGAAAATGCAATTAAGGTTTTCTGTTTAAAGCTTGCATGGAATGGCAAAAGCAACAAAAAAGTTGCTATCGGTCTGGCAATAAAAGTCAAACCCGCAAAAACCAATATTGCACTTCCTGCGATTCCCAACAATTGCGATGGGAAAACAAGTAATCCTAACAAGAAGAAAATTATAATCTGCGCCAGATGATTGATTCCATCAAAGAAATGAATTAATGCAACTTTATGCTCAAACTTCTGATTTCCTATTATAATTCCTTGTAAATATACGCTCAGATATCCATTTCCTCCAAGCAATACAGAACCTGCATAGGCAAGTAACACCAATGCGATCATCAAAATTGTATCCATTCCTTCGATTTCAAATTCAATATGCTGCAAACTCCATACAGCAAGTATACCAATCCCAATTCCGAACAAAAAACCGAGCCCAATCTATTTTATTAGCATCCAGACAATATTTTGATTGCTTAACGACATCCAACTCAGAATGATCATCGTCATCATATAAGCAACTGGATCGTTGCTTCCACTTTCTACTTCCAAAATAGATGCTGTTCCATCTTTTAAGTTTAACTGTTTTGATCGTAATATAGAAAATACTGACGCTGCATCCGTAGAACCAACAACTGCGCCTAGCAACATACCTTCTTTAAGAGACATATGTAATACGTAATGACAAAATATACCTGTCAATACCGATGTTAATACAACACCCAATGTTGACATACAAATTGATTGTTTAAGAACCGGCTTTGCCGCTTTTAAACTTGTTCCAAAACCACCATAAAACATAATAAAGACAAGTGCCGTAGAACAAATTTTTTCCGCTATCCCAAAATTATCAAATGGAATTTTAAAAATCCCTTCACTTCCAAATATCATTCCAATCGCCATAAACACTAAAACAGCCGGCACTCCAATCCTGTTTGTCAACTTGTTTGTCAAAATACATGTTATAATTACAACCGCACATAAAATTAAACTTGTCTCCACACACTCACCTCTTCTTTTTTTCTTCCTATTATAACATATATCCCCTTATAAAATGAGACGAAAAAAGAGACCCTGATATGTTCAACGCATATCAACGCCTCTTTTCACTACTATTTTTTATTCAAGAATGCCTCTGCATTCTTGCTGCGAGATGCGCGTCATGCAATGCATGACATACTTCTTCTGCGCATCTCTGCAATCCTGCCGGAGGCTATATCAGATGGGGGATTGACTCCCACCACTGATACTGATTCATTACTCGCCACCTACAGAGGTGGGAGTCATCTCACATCTGATGTTCTTATCTCATTTTAAAAATAGGACTGATTTTTTTGTAGATCAATAACACAATCAGTGAAACCAAAATACCTTTTAATAAGTTAAATGGTGCTACTGCAAATAACACAAATGTTGAAAGACTTGTGATGTGTGAATTAACTGCAGTTCCCATTGCTACTAATGCATCGATTGGCATTCCAAATGCTTTTGCATAAACCGGAAGTAATACAAATGCATTCATTGCACTTCCTACAACAACCATCAAAAGTGTTCCAGCTATCATACCAAGCAATGCGCCCTTTCTTGTACGTTTATATTTGTAAATAATACCTGCCGGTACACACAATGCACATCCTACCAGAAAATTTGCTAACTCTCCAACACCAGCTGTAGTTGTTCCGTTGATTACAAAGTTCAAAAGAATTTTAACAAATTCGATTGCCGCACCTGCCAGAGGTCCCATCACAAAGCATCCAACCATTACCGGAACTTCGCTGAAATCAATCTTGTAAAATGATGGTGCAAATGGAAGTGGAATCTCAAATAACATCAATACCACTGCGATCGCTGCAAGCATACCAATCTGAACCAACGTTCTTACTCCTACTTTTTGTATTTTTTCTGCTGTTGCTACATTACTACCTGTGCTCATCTTTTTTCTCTCCTTTAAAACAAATAGATTTTGAAAAGAAAGAAAGTCTTCTTGGAAGTGTTGTCAAAAAAGAAACCCCGGATTTTTTATCCGGGGTTTTTGTTATCTCTATGACATCAATTTCTTCTCTCATCCAGACTTTACTGTCGGTACTGGAATTCTCATCAAACTTATGAGTCACCAATTCAACCACTTATGTGGGTCGCGGACTATACCGCCGGTTGGGACTTGCACCCTACCCCGAAGAATTTCTTTGTTCAATTTCATACATAAGTATAATCATGTATTTTTATAAAATCAAGAGTTTTTCACAAATTAATTCTGATTTTCTGAACTTTTTCAAAATCTTCATCCACATTCTTGAAATCCTCTTTTGATTAGAAACTATTTTATTTCTTTTCGTCTGTTTTCCTTGCCTTTTCCATGATTTCTCCGTATTTACCTATAATATAACCATAATTCTCTCTCTTGTGAGGCAACATACACTCTGTGCAATCTTTAATCCCGCTCTCTGTATATCGAAAGTTTCCTCCACATTTATCTCCCAGAGTATATAACGGACAATAGCAAAATAAACAATTAAAATCTTCCGGATGATTTGTTTTATGACATGGAAAATACTCACATTCTTTATTGCAAAAAAAAGAGTAATGTTTCCCCTTCCATTTTGGCTGTTCACTCATTTTATATTCCTATCTTTCACAAATTTGCTCAATCACACAGAAACTAATTTTCTATCACTCATCACCTGAAGAGGTGGGAGTCTTCTCGACTGAGAGAACAAAGAATGTGCTTTGCACATTCTTGCGCCTGCGGCGGTCGCTTGCGACACCTACATTGTACGCCGCAGTGCGCATCCCTAGCGGAGCGATTTTTATATATTAGGAAAACACTTTCCTAATATATAAAAAATCACGAAGTACTTGACTTCGTGAAATACTATAACAATATCGGAGTGACGTGATTCGAACACGCGACCTCTACGTCCCGAACGTAGCGCTCTACCAAGCTGAGCCACACTCCGATAATAAAAGAATCTGGATAATCCAGATTCCAAGCTACGGAAAAGGGACTTGAACCCCTACTAACAGAGTCAGAGTCTGCTGTGCTGCCAATTACACCATTCCGCATCATCTTTATTATTCTTATTTGTCACACGCAACATGATTATTATATCAGACTGTCCAGAAAAATCAAGAGATTTTTTATATTTTTTTCGTTAGAATTTTCACCTCTTTAAGTGCTATTGTCAGATATTTGTTTGCTATTTGGTTCACGACAATTCCAAGCAAGAAAAAGACTATGCACTCCTGCTCAGCTTCGTCGGGCAAGCCCGACTCCAATTCGCTGGATTGCATAGTCTTTTTCTTGCTTTGTGGTGTACTGTGATCAAAATAGATGAAGCAATGAGGGATTTACTTTTCTGGGATTTGATGCATCTACATCCTGGGTTTATTTGCTGTCGCAGATGCCTTTTTGACAACTGATGTATCTGCACTGCCTTGATATTCATTGTTGCAGATGCTTTTTTTGAGACCGATATATCTGCAACCTACTTTTCTTTAAACTTGCAGATGCTTTTCAGCCTCCCCATCAATATGACCAAAGAAACTTTCCTGTGGCGCATTATCCCAACAGTTTCCACGCCTGGACATAGATTGGCGCAAATCATAATCTTCCAAAAGCTGTCGGAATGCAACACTTGTATAATGACATCCCTGATCTGAATGGATCCAAACTGTTGCGTCCATTTCATATGAATGTTTTTCCATAAG
>NZ_RBZR01000047.1:0-8209 GCF_003628495.1 Ruminococcus sp. B05
TCGACACATCCATATTTTTCAGTTGCCTCTTTAAAAGCCTTTCTGACAGACTCCATGCTTGCCAGATTTGGACTAATTCCAGCAACTATTGCATTGGGATATTTTTCTTTTAATTTATCTACAGCAACATCTGCCGATTCCTGTGAACTTGCTGCCAACACAACTGAAGCACCTTCCTTCAAGAATTTATCAGCTGTAGCAAATCCTATACCACGGCTTCCACCCGTAATGATTGCAACTTTATCTTTTAATCTCATTTAGACTACCTCCTTACTTTGTTTGTAGTTACATTATAAGCAAAAGGTAAACCATTTTCTGTGATATCATCACAAACTATCGCAATAAAAAACCCTGTTGCTCACACGCACCAGGGTTTTTGTTTATCTATCCGTATTTAAATAATCAGAATTTTATTCAACTTCTGAAAACTGATCTTTTCCAACATCACATAATGGGCATTCAAAATCTTCTGGAACGTCCTCCCACTTTGTTCCTGGTGCAATACCACCTTCAGGATAACCTTCCTCTTCATCATATTCCCATCCGCAAACGTCACATACATATTTCATTAGTTTGTTCCTCCTTATAAATATATTAATACACAGCATATATTACTGTTGTATTTGTGTTGTTCTGTAACCTTAATATGTATAAATGCTTTTAGCATTTCCATAATCCATGCAGGTTACAATATGCATATACCTCTTCTACCTGTTCACCATCGCAAAGACAAAAATCTGCTACCGGCTCCTGCCCTGGATTTAACTGTTTTCTGTATATTCCCTGGTTTGTATTTAATGTAATCCACTCAATGAAATGCTCTTCAAGCATTGGATGTTTTGTCTCTCCGACCACGACATGAACATGACTGCCTTCTATCGTATATACAGGTACATGCTTCTCGACAGCAGCATCTGTCACTCCGGCTTTTAATTCCTGCATAGGTTCTCCGCAACAAATTACAGGTACACCCTTATCCTTTACCTTTTCAACAATGTTTCCACAATGCTTACAAATATAATACCTTACTTCCATGCCTTTTTCTCCTTCCATGTGTAAAATTTATAATTCAATTGTCTCCTTAATAATTCTCTTCATGTACTTCAAAATAGCTCTGTGGATGATTACATACCGGACATACTTCAGGCGCCTTAGTTCCTACCACAATATGTCCACAGTTACGGCATTCCCATACCTTAACTTCGCTCTTTTCAAATACCTGTGAAGTTTCAATATTCTTAAGAAGTGCACGATATCTTTCCTCATGGTGCTTCTCAATCTCACCTACTGCCCTGAATTTTGCTGCAAGCTCAGGGAATCCTTCTTCCTCAGCTGTTTTAGCAAAGCCATCATACATATCTGTCCACTCATAATTTTCGCCTTCTGCCGCTGCCACCAGGTTTGACTTTGTATCACCAATTCCTGCTAATTCCTTGAACCACATCTTTGCATGTTCTTTCTCATTATCTGCAGTCTTTAAAAACAATGCTGACATCTGCTCGTAACCTTCCTTTTTCGCTACAGAAGCAAAATAGGTATACTTATTTCTTGCCTGTGATTCCCCTGCAAATGCCTCCTGTAAATTCTTCTCTGTCTGTGTTCCTGCATATTTGTTTGCTGCCATCTCTTTTACCTCCGTTTTCTTTACTACTTTTTCAAAATCTGATGCCGGGTGCTTGCACAAAGGACATATAAAGTCATCTGGTAATTCCTCTCCTACATATTCATATCCGCAAATTCTGCAACGCCATATTGTCTGACTGTCCTCTGTTTTTCCAACCTCCTGTGGCTTAGGCTTAATATTATTCTGATAATAATCATATGTTACTGAAGGAACATTGCTTAAAACTTCCATATCGGTTATCTCACCGATAAACATCGTATGTGAACCCAAGTCCTCTGTTTTAGTAACTGTCACAGAAATGTATGCATTTGTACCTTCTGTAATATAATAAATACCATTTGTGCCCCTGGCACACTGCTCAAAGGCTTCAAACTTATTAGTATCTCTTCCTGATTGGAAGCCAAAATGTTTGAACAATTCAAATTGTGCCTTCTGACTTAAGACTGATACAGTAAATTTTCCGGTTCTTTGAATCATATCATGCGTATAATTTGCCTTATTTACACAGATACTTAACTGGTTTGGTTCCGAAGCTGCCTGAATAGCTGTATTAATGATGCATCCGTTATCTTTTTCTGCTTCTTTAGCGGTCAATATAAACAGTCCATAACTCAACTTATACATTGCTTTCCTATCCATGCTGTTCCTCCTTTACCTTCTCCCTGCATTTCGGGCAAATACCTTTAAATGAAATATCATAATCCACAAATTCAATTCCATGAGTGTTATGAATTCTTTCCAGTAAATCCGGTATTTGATCCATATCCACATCAAAAATTTCACCGCACTTTATACATCTTACATGGTAATGATTTTTCAATATAAAATCAAATCGGTTCGGTCCATCCGGGACTTCAACCTTTCTTAATGCACCTTCCTCTACCAATATATCAAGATTTCTATATACAGTTCCTTTTCCAATTGTTGGATATGCTTCTTTTAAAAATTCATACACTTCATTTGCCGTAACGTGTCTTCTCATTTCGTATACGGTATTTCTTACAAGATCTTTTTGAATGGTATTTCTCCTACTTGTCATTCGTCCTCCTTATTAGGATTAGTTCTTAATAAGGATTATATACCACTATTATCTTGTTGTCAATAAAAATAGTAATAATTCTCATTATTATTATTTTATTTTGCGTTCAAATACATATTCTGAATCTGAAGATAAATCAGACCTAAACGAATATCCAAGTCTGTCAAATTTCTGAATCTCCACCGGATTTTCAATATTATTTTCCGCTATGAATCTGACCATTTCACCACGAGCCATCTTGGCATAGGTACCTTTTGTTACCAATTTAGCTCCGGATAACTCACAAAATACAATCGTAATATATCTGTCCTGTGGTGTCAGATACTTTTCTATACATTTTGAGTATTCTTTTGATGCAAGATTAATGATAATCCTACTGCCATCGATTACTGAGCGGTATAACAATTCTCCCCAGTACTCATACAGATTTTTTGCATCTCCAATTCCAACCTTTGCCTGCATTTCAAGACGATAAGGAGTCACACCATCCATTGGTTTTAAAATGCCATAAAACGCAGACAAGATTCTTAAATGATTTTGCAAATACTCAAACTGCTGGATTTCAAACACAGATGGTGCCATATATTGAAATGCAATCCCTTCATATGCTAAAACAGCCGGAGTAAGCCTGTTATAAAGATCCATATTTTCCAATCTGTTAAAGTTCTGCTCTGCAATCTTGTCATTACATTTCCAGATAGCTTTCAGTTCTTCTTTTGATTTGCTTTTCATCCAGTTTAATACTTCTGCTGTCTTATCAATATAGACAGGCAGTTCAACCGGTGCTAAGTTATCGGTATCTACAATCATCTTTTTTGCAGGTGATAAAATAATCTTCATTATGCCAATTCCTTAAGCATATTTTCAGGATCATCTGCCGCCTTGACTTTATCATTTGCCTTTATAATGATTCCCTGCTCATCTATAAGATATGTAGTTCTTACTACACCCATAGATACTTTTCCATAATTTTTCTTTTCTTTCCAGACATCATATGCTTCAATAGCTTTACGCTCCGGATCTGCTAATAGCGTAAATGCCAGTCCGTATTTTTCTTCAAATCTCTTGTGAGACGCTACAGAGTCCTTGCTTACTCCGAGAATAACAGCTCCCTTCTCAGTAAACTGTGGATAACGCTCAGAAAAGCCACATGCCTGCTTCGTACATCCTGGTGTATTATCCTTTGGATAAAAATATAAGATCACTTTTTTACCTGCATAATCGCTTAATTTATGCACTTCTCCGTTCTGATCCGGCAATTCAAAATCCGGTGCTTTTATTCCTAACTCTAACATTTACTATTCCTCCGCTTTTGTATTTTTCACCTGTTTTCTTGTTCTTTTATTACCCGAAATCATTTTATGACCAGAATAGACTGCCATAACCATGCATATCAGAGAGCCAAATGCAAAGTATTTGTGTGCTGCTTTTAACCCTTTATAGCCTGTATAAAAAGTTCCAATCATTGTGATTAAAGCTCCTACGGTCCAATATTTATGTGCTTTCATGTAATTCCTCCATTTTTTCAGTGTATTCAATTCTAATTATATGCTACCATATTCCTATGTCAATTTGATAATAGAGCATTCCTATAAAATTTTTCAAAATATCATTGTCAAAACTATGTATTGTTATCCTTTAATTTTTCTTTGAAATAATTGACAAAAAGTTTGCTTTCAGGAGATTACTATTTAATCTTTTTTCCATCTATATATAGTTGAAATTTATCAGGATTATTGACAACATCATAGTCCTTTCCGTATTCTACAGGTCTATATTCGGCTGTCATTACCGATTCCCCGTCTTCAATATCCTCTTTCCATAAATAGATGTTCATATCAATGCTCGTCGCATATCCTCTGTCTGTGGAAAATTTTGTCGAATGAAAAGAATCATCCTTGTACATCTGCAAAAGTTTTCTTGCAAACGCTTCTCTATCCTCTATATCTTCCCTATTTGCGACCACGGTTATATTTTCATCCCGATTTACAGAAAAAGTTCCAACTACATCTGGTTCGCCTTCTTTATGACTGGGTTCAAATTTCCCATAAATACTTCCTGCAGCAATTATCAAGATTGCTGTTCCTGAAATTACTGCAATTATCTTTTTCTTCATATTTTTAATTTCCTTTTAATTTTTTTACTGCGTAATTGATTACTTCTTCCGGTGTGGGCCTGTCTCCTTTAAGTGTCATTTTCTTCCATTCTTCCTGCACAGCCGGGTCAGGATTATCAAATCCTGCATCTATGGCTATCTGCATTTCTCTGCGTACTTCTTCTGGTGTTGTGTTATACTTTTCTGCAATCTTCTCATATATAGTTTTCTCTCTCATTCATTTTTCTCCGATATATAAGTGGAATTATATCTTGTTCTATAAAATCAATTTAGCATATTTCTGTTGGCATGAAAAGAGACATTACAACTTAAAATTGGATAAAAAGGACAAAAAAAGAAGAGCTGCTTGCTCTTCCCATATAGTAGTAGTAAAATAACATGTCATGCCAACGCAATATATTACCTAGAATATCGCTATAACAGGAAAGGGGCTGCATTGTGACAGCCCCTAGTTTACTTCATCACATTGTCTACATTCTGAATGAACTCGTTCCCTGGTTTATTTTAGCATCGGTCTGGATTTTGTTTCATAAAGATAAATTTTGCCACAGACCGGTCGTATGTTTTAATGTGTCCAAACAGCCAGTCGATTACATTTTTCTGTACAAGTTCACTGAACCGATCTGTTGGTCCTTCATACTCCTGAAGGTATTCATGCAGTTCCTGAATTGTCTTTTTAAACTCTTCATGTTTTTCATGATGGTTTTCACGCTCTGGATAACCGGATTTTTCCTGAAGCTTTTCCTCTTCTTTGAAATGAAAGTCAGTATATTCATCCAGATAATCCAGCATTTTGATTGCTTTTACTTTGCTGTCGCCATTTTGACAGGCAGTTACAAAGTTCTGGATACGGTCGATCAATTCTTTATGCTGGGTATCAATTGTTTCATTTCCTGTTACTAAATTGTCATCAAAGGTAATGTTTAAATCGTAAGTCATAATTTGACCTCCATTTCTTTTATATGTTCTCTTAGGATCTTTTAATGTCTGGCAGTTTCTGGATCGATACCAGCGTCTGGATCTCCTACTGCCGGATCATAAATATATCCACATGGTTCACATTCATATTTTATCATAGTCATTTTCCCTTTTCAATGTCGATTTATTTTTGTTACCAAGTTCCTAGCAATTTTTCTAACACTTTGTTTCTTGTATATCTGTATTATACATGATAATGATCCTTTGTCAATAATAGTAATTATTATTATTATTATACTTAGCATAAACTGATATTCGAATTGCAAATCTACATATTGTATATACCATGGGAATAGTTGAATAAAAAAATGAACTCTATTCATTAAAGACAGAGTTGTTGGAAATTATTTCTCTCCAACAACTTTTTTCGTCTTTAAGTCCTTGAAGCACAATACTGTCCAATCAGATTCATCCAACTGTTATATTTATTCTTTTCACACACCTTTCGGCAAATTTCATTTTCCATCAATACACAGAACATCTTATCATAATCAAATGCCCAAACAGCACCATTCACATGGTTTTCCACTGCTTTCTGATCTATGTTCTTTAAACGTGTGACCATTTTTTCAATTTCTCCATTTCTCAAGTTACCGATATTTTTGCAGATAAACCGAAAGAAATTCAACGTTGCATATTCGTCATGCCAATGGAACTCTTCTGGATTGTTTTTAATTTTACTGACTCGCTGCTGTTCTTTGATTATCTGATCAGCTACACCTTTCATCGAATCTTCGTATCTCATACTACTCACCTACTCTTCCTCAACGCCCAGTGACGGTTTAAATCTTTTATCCTTTGCCTGCGGTACCACGATCTCATAAAAATAAAATCCTAAATATCCAAGTGCCTGCTTCTTCATTTTATAAAAAGAAGTCCTGCCTATTCCTAACTCCTGCTGTACTTCCACATCTGTCTTATTATAATGACTGCAAAAACAGGAATGAAGGATTTCACTGAGCATCACACCATTCGGTGCATAGAACTTCACCAGTGTCATTCCACGATAGATCATATCAGACAAGCCATAAATGATCATCAGGTTATTCATTTCCCGGTGCATCTTTGGCACATTCAGCTGATTGTTATAAATGCTCAGATAACTCAATGCATATGCCATATCTTCATTGATTTTCTCCTGGCACTCCATATCCAGTTCTTCCAATACAACCTGGTTTTCTAAAATCAGTTTCTGGTAGCTTGTCATCAGTTCTTTAATATCAGTATAATGTCTTTCGATTGTAACTTCCAGATAATCCTGTGCATGACTTGCCATCTGGAAGGTAATTTCTTTCATTGATTTAATTGCATAATCTCTGTCTGTCATCAGTTTCAAAATCTCCTTATCATCATCACACTAACTGGCGGTCTTTCAGACCAGTTCGCTTTCCCCATGATTTTGATGGGAAGCAATTACTTACTACAACTTGCAGAAGCGGATATCCAAAAGGCATTGTGGGAGCTGCCTTTGCTGACCGAAATCCATCTTCTTATGTAAAACCTGCAGAAATATAAAGGGAAAGTGACTATCCCTGCCGGTTAATAATCCAAATAATATCGTCTATACCAATCTCTCCTTATGCTGTTTTTCTCTCCATAAACCATTTATCCACTTCGTAAAACAAGTGGCTTTCCTGCCCCTGTATCATACAGGTGTACATCACTCCTACACCGCCTGCCTTTCTGCTGGCGCATCGCTCAATTTTCAAAATTCTGTCAATACTATATTTTCTTCCATCCTCCCATGTAAAAAATATGGGAACCAGCCGTCCGTCTTTCCGGAACTCTGCCACTACATCTACATATACTTTGTTCATGCCGACACCTCACTATAAAATCTCGATTGCTCTTGGCGATGCCGGGATTCTGCGGATATATCCATTTTGCTCCAACTGCTTGATTCTGGAAAAAGCAGATGATGTTGATCTTACTCCGATCAGTTTTCCAAATTCCCGAACTGTCGGCGGGTATCCATGCTCCTTCGTATAATTCAAAATACACTGATAACTTTCTTTCTGTTTTCTGGTTAATACTTTTTTCAAATCTATCCCTCCAATTACCCATGAAAATAACTGTGTGGATGGACCGTGTGCGTACCAGCGTCTAAGTGGGATAAGACTTTATTCTGATACATTGCCGCTCGCTGTATACTGAAATATCCAAACCGTCGTCTAATCTCATCTACAGTACGATCCAGCTTCTCTAACTTTTCTTTTTTCTCCTGATTTCCAAATAAATCCAACTGCACGGGAATATCATCTAACACAAGATCCGCAGCTCGGATTCCCAGGCTTCTAATGGGATGTTCCCATTTGTAATTATCTTTAAATAGCTGAAATGCTGCAGTTACAATCTCATTTGTAATATTCGTTGGCTGTCGTAAATGTATCTGTCTGGAAAAACTATACAATCCATTATCTCGAACTGTAATTTCTACTGTTTTGCATTTAAA
>NZ_RBZR01000048.1:0-7556 GCF_003628495.1 Ruminococcus sp. B05
GGCTTGCTAAAGCCGGATTCCCAAAATGTCCGCGCACTGCCTTTGGATGAAAAGCGGCGCTTCTGGACGCGCGGTAAATTTCTATCATTCTTCCGTACAAGATTACCGTAATGATAATTGACAGAATGTGCATGGTAACACTGATTAACATCGTTTCCATGGATAGCAGGAACAAATCCCCTAACTCCATATCCTCCAGGGCATCCACAATCCGTGAAATTGCTTCTGTTGCATCCACCGCAGTGTTTCCTGATATCACCCCGGCGGCATTGTTGACCACATGCTGGCCAACATCAAAGACCGCCATCGTGATATTGAACGTATTTGTCACCAGATAAATGGCTACATACGCTTTGAAGATCCAGAGGAAAATGTTATAAGTCTCAAATTCATGGAAATTGTTTTTTTGTGTTACCATCGTGATCAATTCATAGCACAGGACAAAGGTGATGATCAGTCCCGCAATGGGGACAATCACCGTTTGGGATATATTCTGAATCAGATTAAAAATCCCTGCATTCCATCCCTGCGGTGTCTGCCCCACCTGCCCGGCTATGGTTCCCACCTGCTCATTGACAGACGTGAACATGTTATCCAAACTTGACTTGATAAGCCCGATCAGGATATCCTTTATCGCTTCCGTAATTCTCTCAATGATGGTGTTCATCTACCACTCCTCTTAAGAGAACAATGTTGCCAGCTGTGGAATCAGGGTAGTTCCCAGCAGCATGATTCCGGCACCAGCCATCAGCTGTTTGATGCCCTGGCTCTTAGCGCCGGGATTGTCATTTCCATATCCTTCCAGAAGGTTTACGACACCCCACACGCCAAGACCTGCGCCGATTGCGACTACAAGAGTTTTTAAAGTTGTAATTGCACTGCTAAAAAATGCCATATACATTCACCAAAACTGACCTCTTTCAGGTGTTTACGGGAATGAAAAAACACCGACTAAAAAGCCGGCGCACCTAATGTCAGTTATTCCTTTCCTCATTATTTTTCGTTCATTCCCATGGTTACTCCGACAGCTCCACCTGAATTACCTCCACCTCTTCTTCGGGTTTCGGTGTGTACTGCGGGTTTAACTCTTTTTCTACTTTGTATCGGTTTTTCTCATTTTCATCTGCAAGAAACCGATAATTTTTGTGTTTCGTGATATCATATTTGTCTGAGAAAAATGGTCTGGCACCACGAATCTGCAGGATACATTTTCCTCCATCCATGACTGCAATCTCATCTTCTGTCATCAGCTGTTTGCCTGTTTTCTGGTAATTCAATCCAAAGGACTTCTGATTGCTCCTCGTTTCCGAAGTGTTATACAGATCAATGGTTTCCTTACCCAGAAGTTCACTCATTTCCTTTAAGGTAGTTTTCTCTTTTCCACCAAGAAATAGTGTAGTATCACAGTTACCCAGAATGGTATCTGCACTATCCTTATACATTGCCTTTAGCTGACTCTGTGACTGCAAAATAATAGAAGCAGAGATTTCCCTGCTTCGGATAGTTGCAATCAGCTTGTCAAACTGAGGAATTTGCCCGATGTTAGCAAACTCATCAGCGATGACACGCACATGCACCGGAAGTCTTCCTCCATATTCATCATCTGCCTTGTCACAAAGCAGATTGAAAAGCTGTGACTGTAACATGGCAATCACAAAGTTAAAGGTTGTATCTGTATCTGACATAATCAAAAACAAGGCTGTTTTCCTGTCCCCAATCTTATCCAGTTCCATTTCATCATAAGACATGATCTCACGAAGTTCTGCGATATCAAATGGTGCCAGCCTCGCACCACAGGAAATAAGAATACTTTTGGCAGTTTTGCCGGCGGCCATTTTGTATTTTTTATACTGTCTGACCGCAAAATGCTGCGGATCTCTTTCTTCCAGTTCCTGGAACATCATATCCACTGGATTCTGGTAAGTTTCATCCTCTTCACGGGTTTCACTTTCATTCAAAAGATCCAGAAGGGTATTCAAATTCTTTTCCTCTTCATCCCCTTCATACCAGATAAAAGCAATCAGTGCTGTATACAGCAATTTCTCTGCTTTCACCCAAAAATCTTCCGAAGATTTTTCACCTTCCCCTTTGGTATTGGCAATAATTGTCGTCACCAGCTTTAAGATATCTTTTTCAGATCGTATATAAGCAAACGGATTGTAATGAAGGGACTTGGAAAAATTGATGGTATTCAGAACCTTAATCACATATGGCTCATGTACCACTTTTCCAGATTTATCTTTCATGATATTTCCATTCTTATCTTTCTTAGGTGGTCCCTTTGCTAACATCTTCCCACACTCTTCAATCAAAGTGCCTTTCGGATCTGTAATGACCATGGAACAGTTCATCTGCATGACCGATGGTTTTACGAAAAAACGTGTCTTACCGGAACCACTGCCGCCAATGACCACTATATTTTTATTTCTTGCATACTTCGGCTGCTTCGGTCTGCTTTCCATAGTCAGTGCTTCTGTTGCTGTCAATGGAATGTTCATCCATGGATCTTCCGACATATAAGGCTTGATATCCTCTGCGGTTCCCCATCTAGCTGAACCATACTCGATGCCTTTCCGTAATTTCTTTGCGTCTGCCTGTTTCTGCCAGACCAACACTTTCAGAACGACTGCAACAACAATACCTGCTAGCAGATCTTTCCAGTTATTGCTTAACACAAAACCAGCAAAAATCCGGTCTGCGTGATCCATTGCATATAAAAGTTTGTTCCCCATATCTTCTCCCGGACTGTTCCGGTAAAGAAAAAATGCCCGGTCTGCATAGAAAGCAGCCAGAGCATAAGGGATATTTGTAAGAACCAGTTTCTTTTTATCCAGGGCGGACAGCTTACCCCCGATTTTAATCTTCCACTTCTGCATCAGAGTTTTGCCGCTTTTCTTTTTCATCGACTCTGCTCCTGATGCCGGTTCTTTACTTTGTCCTTCGTCTTCTTTGGCATCATTGCCCGGTAAGCTGCAAGACGCTTATGAATGGAAGGCTTATTCGCTTTTTGAATCTGTTTCTGGGAAAACTCACGGAAAGCAGCATTGAGGGCATCCTGATCACGTCCCTTGAAAAATACCAGATAAACCGGAGGATCTTTGCTCTTGTCTTTTTTCAGAGCATAATTGATCCCGTATTTTCTGGCATACCGTTCAAAGGACTTGATATTTTTGTCCGTGATCTCGATATTGACCATCCCGGCATTCTGTTTTGCCAGCTCTTTTACCGTGACCTTTCCCTGTTTCGGCTGATTTTTCTGTGCTTTCTTCTCTACTGATTTCTGCTTCTGATGTCGCAGATACGCAACAAGAACCTTTTTCAACAGGTCTGCTGTAATCTTAGTTGCCCGAATACAGAACGTGACCGTTTTCTGAGTTACCTCTTCCTGCATGACTTTTCCCTCCTTTCAGCGATTCAACTGCTGTCCAGATCTGTAATCATGGCAATCACCCCCTTTAATGAAAAAAGACAGATTAACCGGTAATCAGGTTCTGCACCTGTACGAGTTTTTCTGTCCCTTCTTCTTTTCTCTTATCTTCTCCACCACAATAGATGGGAACACACATTTCAAGTATTCTACTGTAAATACGCTGATGGGCAGTATCCAAATCTGTGGATTTCATTTCATTCAGTCCCAGATTCGTTGTTACGATCAGCGGAAGCATTTTACAATAACGGCTGTCTATCACATTATAGACCTGCTCCAAAGCAAACTCGGAATTTCGTTCTATGCCTAAATCATCAATAATCAGCAGCGGATAATCCACAAGATTTTGTATGATCTGATTCTTGTCTGCCTGATAGCTGGTCATTTCATTTAAGATCATGGAAAAATTTGTCATCATGACACGTTCTCCCTGTTCCAAAAGTGCATTTGCAATACAGCCTGCAAAGAAACTTTTCCCAGTTCCAACTGGTCCCATCAAAAGCAATCCTACATTTTTCCTCTTCATATCTGCCCAGTTTTCTACATACTGCCTGGCGATTAGTATCTTCTGGTTGCTTCCATTGTCTTTTTCAAATTTCCATTCCCAGAATCTTCTTTCCCGAAGTCCGACGGATTTTCTCTGATAAAGCAGTCGCTGTGCTTCTTCCCGCTGCATCTTTTCATCCAGTTCCTGTCTGACTTTCACCTCGCATTCGCACAAACAAGACACTACATGCTCAAATCCCATCAGGCTGACTTTCATCTGTTTTCTTTTTCCACAGATGCCACAATGAAGACATCCCTCTTCATCCAGATAATCTGCTGTTACTTTATTTTCCATCACAGGCTTTCTCCTTCCTGAAATTCATATTTGTCAATTCCTGCCCTGGCGCCATCCCGTTCTGCCCAAAGACAGATTGTTGCAAAATGATTCTGATACTCTTTTCCACTGGATTTCATATAAACAGAAAGATGATCAATCCGTTTCTGATAATCCCATGGAAATATTGTCATCAACTCCTGCAGTTCAGCTTCCGACAGAACAACATTTTTAAATCTACCATACTGACTGAATTTTTCTTCCAGAGCGGGAGTATTGCCCTTACTCTTATCAGTATGATTCTTTTCAGTCTTATTTACCTTAGTATTACTTCCATCCAGATTCTTGCAGTCCGGACTTCTATTTTTTTGCGTTCCGGACTTCCAGTTTCTTGCAATCCGGATTTCCAATTCCTTGCAGTCCGGATTTCCAGTTTCTGGCGTTCCAGAAGCAAAGTATCTTACGGGCTTTCCTCTAATCCGTTTCACAAAATTTTTCACGTATATGACAGAGGGACGATTATTCCCCTGCCGATACCGTTCAATCAATCCAATCCCATGCACACTGTCAAGCTCATAAAGAAGCTTTGTCACTGTCGTATGCGACATTCGCAACAGCTCCTGCAATTCTGCAATCGTGTAAATGATATAGACATAACCATCACCGTCAATCCAGCCATTTTTCTTGGATAGGCTGATTCGATCAAGCAGGATTCCATAAAGGAGCTTTGCATCTGTGGACAGGCTTGCAAACTCTTTTTCTGTGAACAGAGCTTTTGGTATCCGAAAGAAAGAAAACTGGTCAGATTCTTCTGCTCTGAAATATTCAAAATCTGCCATAGCTTATTTCCTATTCTTCCTTATTATTAAAATCACACCCTGCTGCACTGCCTGTTCCATGACACATCTCATTAAACACAAAATTGAAGCACATCATTAACTCACTCAGATAATAATTCCTTGCTTCTTTATTGCAGGCATACATATCCTCGATATAAACCTCCTCGTTTCCATTCATTCGTGCGATCGTTTCCAGAACTTTCATAAACTTCTTATTAGAGCAGCACTCATACTGTTCATTTACATATTTCTGAATTTCCAGTACACGTTCAGGCTTTCCATCAAATACAGATAACACGCCAAATGCCAGATCCATACCAAACTCATAGCCATCGGCTTCTATGGCATCAATATCAAGATTACCTTCTTCATCGTAATAGCCCCGCTCTTCCATAGGAGTCAGTGGTGTCTCATATTCATCCAGATATCCCATATCCGCAATTGTTTCCAGAATATCTCTGGATGCTGCCACCATCTTGTCCATGATAATTTCTCTTTCTTCCATCGGCATATTTGCCATAATTCTGTCTAATGTCATCATTGATTCTTCCTCCATCTCATTTTCATAAATATCATTGATATAAAAGTGGTTCGCCTTTCCATTGTTTGGAACAATACGCACCAGCTTTCCAATCTTAACAAGTTCCTGTACTGCCTGATCTACTCCATATCGAGTCGTATTCAGGTCTTTCTTCATTTCGCTTTTCGGATAGATAACAAACAGCTCCCCGTTATGATCTAGCCAGCCATTCTGCACCGAAAATTTCAAACGATCCAGAAATAAGCTGTATAAAATCTTTGCTGTATTTGACAGATTTTTGTATTTTTCCATCTGGAACAGCACCTTCGGCACCTGCAGACAATCTACCGGCATATACTCCATCTTACTCATTGATTGTTTCCTCCTTCTGTTTGTACAGCACTTCAGCTGAATTGATATTGATTTCCAGCATCCCTACAAATACCTGATAGTACAGCAGGCATATCTGTTCATCCTCTCTTGCCAGATACAATCCTTCCAGTTCATTGGACGGATGTTTCATTCCATATACTGCCTGACAGATATCATGGATTTTCTCACATTCCACACTTCTAAGATGCATCTCCAAGGTGTGGTTAAATCTCTGCCAGTCCTCCAGTTTCTGATTTACTGACATCATGCATTGGAACAGTTCCGCTGCTTCACATGCTGCTGACAGCACTACATTTTTGTTATTGATACTTCCATCGGCATTTTTCATATGCCCTACCATATACGCCTGATCTACTGAAACCATCTTTTATCCTCCTCTATCTAAACGGCATTTCTTCTTCCATGCCCTCTGCGATCTCTAAGAACCCTTCCGCATCTTCTGGAAACGGTGGTCTGTCAACCATTTTTGCACCTGCGAATTCAATCCGGTTTGCATACACTTCGGTAGTATAAATCTTTTTCCCGGTATCCTTATCTTCATAATTACCTGTGACAATCTCGCCTTCCACCATGACCTTCGTGCCCTGCATCAGATAATCTCTAGCAAATTCTGCTTTCTTTGCAAAAGCTTTTACCGGAATGAAACTGACTTCATCGGAATAATTTCTTCTGACTGCCAGAACAAACTTGGCAATTTTATGAAGTCCTTTTTCATTCTCCACTTCGTTGTATCCGGGATTTCTTACCAATCGACCGGAAATAACTGTTGTATTCATTGGCTTAACCCTCCTATGCTTTCATTGATTTGTAACAAATACCGATACATGGTCCACATTTTCCATAGGCACATCCGTAACATTCATCTTTTTCCAACTCTTCCTGCTTCATTTCATCGGCAAACATTCCTAACAGCGTTGTGTAAATCTTTTTCATTGCCAGGAACTTCTCTTCTGCTTTTTCCATCTTCTCTTTGTAAAATGGAATCAGTCCACGAAGAACTGGATGGAAACGCTCATTTTCATCATCCCAGGCACAGATTTTCATCATACAGCGTGGCTGTTTCTCATAATTGCCCAAATAATACGGGCAGAACGTACAGCCTCTTTCTTTAACAATTTCCACCGGAATTACTGGCATCTGACTTTTGATTTCCTTAGTTACATGCTTACTTTCAATTCGCTCTCTCATATTAAAAATCCTCCAAGAATATATATTTGCAAAAGGGACTTTCCCTGAATTGCCTGGTTTTAAGCACAAAAAAAGAGGCAGACTTACGATTTTTGTTTTCGCAAGCCTGCCTCTTATCAATCTAATATTCTATTTTCCAATGACATACCGTATAAACACGTATATCGCTCTAATCACATACACTGGAATCATGATACTTCCAATCAATGCTCCAATGATGACACTTAATGCAGCCATCCCAAGTGTTGCTGTGGTATCCATTCCTCTCGGAATCAGAATCAACCGCATTTTATGTATTCCAAATGGAAGTCCAGCAATAAATACCCACCAGAACCAATCCGTCTGTCCACTGACCTTCATAATTGTTTT
>NZ_RBZR01000049.1:0-7226 GCF_003628495.1 Ruminococcus sp. B05
CATAATATCCATGATCTGCACCAACTAAAAAAAGCCTTGCTCCACCTCCGGGGAAATCTGATTGCCAATCGGCATTATCATTCTATCTAAATCAGCAGAATAATGAGTTTTTTTGTTGCGCCAGTTTCTCTTTATGGAGAGCTGGCGTTTTCTATTGCTGCTTTTTCAGGAAAGCTCCCAAAGTATACCGCTGCCGTTCCCCACTTCCGTTCGGTTCACCCGTCAACCACCCGTGAATCGAAATGGAGGTACATAATGAAAAAAGTCAATCTTAGGGATCTGTATCCCGATGTTTATAAAACCGATCACTTTGTAGAAGTAACCGAAGATGTATTGGAGACGATTCGTGCCGCTGAGCGTGCAGAAGCTGCCTATGACCGGAGGATGTATCGTTATAAGGCGCATTATTCCCTGGACTGCGACAACGGCATTGAAAATGCGATCCTGATGAAGCCCCAGACACCGGAAATGCTTCTGGAGGAAAAGCAGCTGCGGGAGCAGATCTATGCCGCTGTGATGACTCTGCCGGAGAAGCAGGCTAAGCGGATCTATGCCCGGTATTACTTAGGTATGCGCGTGAGTGAGATCGCCGCAGCGGAGGGGGTAGACCCAAGTCGTGTTCGAGACAGCATCCGGCGTGGGTTGAAACAGCTGACAAAGTATTTTTGAAAAAGTTTCGTTTGGTGCGCTCGTTTTTTGCTCTTTTTGTCAGAGTTAATAAGAAGGACAAGTTTTCCACCTTCAACAGTACTTTGATAATTTCATAGACAGCATAACAGGTACATAACCCGTGTACGAGCGAGTGTGAAACGCCGCGAAGATGGAGCAGCCAGGGAGGTGATGAACAAAGCTGCTTTGGAGCGATCTACGATTTCACAAAGCGGATGGTGGCAAATCCGGCGCGAGGACTGCACGGGGGCTTAAAGATACTTCCTCACGGCCTCCTAAAGACTTGGGGGGAACCCTGCGGCGCACGAGTAAAACGACGCTGCGGAGTTATGACAACCGCGCCAGCGGAGACCTGCTATGTTCCCATCGTCAGGGTTGCGTGGCAAATGTGGCGAGAATTGAGTCACATTAAAATAGGAAGCGATTACTTTCTTAGGTGGTCGTTTTCTATTCAAAATCAGATACCATGCGCTGGCAGTTTCGGCTGCCAGCGTATTCATGTGATTTTGAAAGCACGATGATAACCTTGACAGATTGGAGGGAATATGGTCTATGGAAAAACTTATTACACGAAAAGAAGCTGCTGAAATCTTAGGAATCAGCATCGCAACGCTGGATGCCGCCCGTAACAACGGCTTGATCTCTTATGTGCAGTATGTTCAGAATGGCTGTGTGTATTTTACTGCGGCGGGTCTCCAGGAGTATATCGCAAAATGTACGCACAGGGCAAAGCCTGTTGAGAGAAGCACAACTTACCGTAAGCCTCGAAGCGGAAGAGCGTGAGCCGATCCGTATCCTTGATGGAATCAGGAGTGTCTGATAAAACAAAGGTACAGCGCTGGAGATTATTCTTAGGAGGTGGAGGAATTGGCAAATAGAAAAATAATGCTTCCTCAATATGGCACAGTCATGAAAAGAGGTGTCCTATATTATAGGACCAGAATCAAAGATGCAAATGGAAAGCTCGTAGCTCTCTACGCAAAAACACCTGAAGAACTATATAACAAAGAAACGCTTGCGTTGGAACAGATTGAGAATGCCACTTTTCATCGGAAAACGCCCACAGTTGCAGAGTATTGTGAAAAGTGGCTGCTGATGCAGTCGGTTCATGTACGAGCTACTACTTTGACGGATTACACCTCAAAGGTCAGGCGGCATATTATAGCGGAATTGGGAGATAAACGGATGGGCGAGGTTAGCCTGGATGACATTCAGCTTGCCCTTGTTCCAGTTTCCAAGAAATCTACATCGGTTTATAAATCTGTGGTAATCCTTTACAAGTCTATCTTTCGCGCAGCGATGGAAAGCAGGATTATTGACCATAACCCAACGATTTATCTGACAACAAAAGGTGGCGGTGTCCCTCAAGAGGATCGTCAGGCTTTGACAGATGAACAGGTGGAGCGCCTTTTGGATGCTATCCGAAATTTGCCGCCTTATGTCTTTGTCATGATCGGTTTGTATGCGGGTCTGCGCCGGGAAGAAATTCTTGCTCTGCAATGGGATTCAGTATATCTGGATACGGATACTCCATATCTGACGGTAAGGCGGGCATGGCACACCGAACATAACAGACCGGTGATTTCGGATGAATTGAAAACAAAGGCAGCGGAGAGAAATATCCCCCTCCCTGTTTGTTTGGCCGAGTGCTTGAAAGCAGCAAAGGAAACTTCGACTTCGGAATATGTAGTTTCAAACCGGGATGGCGAACCGCTGTCCTACACGCAGTTTAAGCGGCTTTGGCAGTATATTGTTACGAGGACGGTCAAGGAGCGGAGCTATTATCGGTATGAAGATGGAAAAAGAGTAAAACATACTGTCACACCTGTCTTGGGAGAAAAGGCCGCTCATAACGGAAAAGTGGTTTACAGTCTGGATTTTGAGGTAACACCCCATCAGCTGCGGCATACTTACATCACCAATCTTATTCATGCGTCGGTAGATCCCAAAACGGTTCAATACCTGGCAGGCCATGAAAGTAGCAAGATTACCATGGACATCTATGCAAAGGTTAAGTATAACAGGCCGGATGAGCTGGTCAGATCAATGAGCTGTGCGTTTGCAAGCTGGGACACAGCACAGTAATAATAAAATAGGAAGTAAAGCAGGAGCGAGGCAAGGATGTCTCGCTCTTTGTTTTACATCAGCCGTATCTTTGATTAAATCGAGGCTTTCTGATAAAAAGAGAGTGTAGATACGGAGACTACACATTATCAAGAAAGGACGATCAAAGATGGCAAAAAAGAAAACACAGATCCCGAAGTACGGAACCATTACATTGAAAGGAATCCAGTATTACAGAACCAGGATTACGGATGCAGATGGCAAAGAGTTGAGTTTGTATGCCGCTACTTGTGAAGAATTGTATGAGAAGCAGTTAGAGGCCCGGAAGCAGGTGGAAGAAATTATCTTTCACCGGCAGCACCCGACAGTAGCCGAGTATGGAGAGAAGTGGCTGCTGATGCAGTCGGCAAAGGTGTCTGCGTCTACACTCAGAGGTTATACGAGGGATATGACAAACTATATCATCAAACCCCTGGGAGAGATGTATATGGAAGAAGTGACTGCTGACGATATTCGGCTGGCTCTTGTTCCATTGTCAAAGAAATCAGAAGGCTTATACAATAAGGTCAATATGCTGATCAAGTGCATTTTTTATACGGCAGAGCGAAACCAAATCCTTGAACACAACCCCTGTGCAGGAATATCCGGTAAAGGCGGAAAACCGACAAAAAAGAAGGAGGCATTGACAGATCAGCAGGTAGCCGTGCTTCTGGATACAGTCAAGGGGCTTCCTCCATATTTGTTTATTGTGCTCGGTTTGTATTCCGGTCTGCGCCGGGAAGAAATTCTTGCACTGCAATGGGATTGTGTATTTTTGGACGAGGATACACCTTATCTATCGGTAAGGCGGGCTTGGCGTACAGAGCATAACAGACCCGTGATTTCTACGGTGCTAAAAACTCCGGCAGCAAAAAGGGATATTCCGATACCAAAGTGTTTGGTAGAGTGTCTGAGAGAAGCGAAAGAAAATTCCATATCAGATTATGTGATTGCTGACAGCAAAGGGGAGCCGCTGGCTGCTTCGCAGTTTCAAAGAGTGTGGCAGTATGTAGTTGTCCGCTCCACTAAGCCCCGGAACTATTATAAGTATGTAAATGGGGAGAGTATCAAATATACGGTTACTCCAACGCTGGGTATGACCCAGAAGAATCAACCCAAAATCAAATATACGCTGGACTTCGATGTGACACCTCATCAGCTGCGGCACACTTACATCACCAATCTTCTTTATGCGGGTGTCGATCCAAAGACAGTGCAATACCTTGCCGGACACGAAAACAGTAAAACAACTATGGACATCTATGCAAAAGTGAAGTACAATAAACCAGAAGAGCTGTTTGGGGTAGTAAATGGTGCGTTTCATCAGGCTATCGCTGAATGAAAAAAGGCCGTTTTTTATGGTCCGCACACCGGATAACTGAGATGCAGAAAGCCGGAAAAGCCAGGAATATCAAGGGAAAACAGCTCAAAAACTCGCGCAATACGGTCTCAAAGGAGCTCGTAGAGCACCTCAGTTCAGCAAACGTTAATCGTTGTTGTTCAATATTGTATTTTCTATCCCGGAAGTATTTTGCTTCCGGGATTTTTCTAAAAATATCTAAAACAATCTATTATCAAAAATAAATTAAAATTCAGATTAGAAATCAAAATAATAATTCAGTAAAAATCCAGAGTAATTTAATAGAAGAGTGTATTGGAGTGTGGAGTATCTGCAAGATAGAGAAAAAGCAAGTTGTGGATGCAAATTTTTGCAGGGGAGTATCTGCAAGCAGAGAAAAAACAAGTTGCGGATGCATATTCTTGCAAATTAATAGAAAAAAGCATCTGCAAAGGTATTTAACAAGCCGATGCAGATACAACAGTTCTAAAAAAGGCATCTGCAAGAGCAGTTAACAAGCTAATGTAGATACAGCTGTTTATAAAAAATCATCTACAAGAGAACTATATGGGCTGATAAAGATATCCCCCCCAATATTCAAGTTAAGTAACTAAATCAAGAATAAATTAAGAACCAGAAGTAGGAGGCAAAATTGCTTATGCACAATTTTAAAGAAGCACTGATTGAAGAACAACAACGATTAGAGGAGATTATAGCCAGGGCGAAAATGGAGAATGCTCATATGCCGGAAGGATATTTAAGAATATCAAAGCACAAGAATAGATGTCGTTATTATCATTGTCTGACAGATCGGAATGGGACTTACATTCCAAAGAAGAACATAATATTAAGTAAACAATTGGCTCAAAAAGCATATAACAAATCAATTATAGATAAAGCAGAAGAGCAGCTTAGTCAAATAAATATAATATTAAAAGTAGATGCAGACGAAGAAATGAAAAAATTGTATGATTCCCTACATCCTGAACGGAAAAAATTGATCATTCCATTTGAGGAAAACTGGGAAGATAAGTTGCAAAAATGGTATGAAACATCCTATCAAGGAAAAGAATTTAGAGAAGGTACACCAGTTCTTCTGACTGAAAAAGGAGAACAAGTACGATCAAAATCAGAAAAAATATTAGCAGATTATTTTTACAGAAAGAAGATTTTATATAAATACGAAAAACCATTATATTTAAAAGGATATGGTATAGTATATCCGGATTTCACATTCTTATCTTCGAAAACAGAGCAAGAAATATATTGGGAACATGAAGGGATGATGGATAATCAAGAGTATGCAAGGAGTGCAGTGCGTAAAATAGAATCTTATCAGAAAAATGGAATTTATCCTGGAGAAAGGTTAATTCTTACTTTTGAGACTGAGCAGAATGTACTTAACCAGAATATAGTTGCAGGTTTAGTAGAAAAATATTTGTGAAGGCGGAAAAGCATCTGTAGAATTATTGCATGAGCAAATGAGGATACCAAAACGTTTAAAATGAATAGCGAAATAAAAAGATGTCACGTAGTGGTGTATTAAAATTATGTGGATGTAATTGAAGAAAAAATATGATATCATGTGAGCAACAAATCGTTATTTTTAGAACAAAATATTTCTATAAGATTAAGCAGATTTTAGTCAATATGAGCTGCTTATCATTGGATTTGATATATCACTTTTTAAAAGAATAGTTTATAATAAATACAAGTAGAAAAAAAGGAGATTTTAAAAAAGGAGGATTTGACATGAAAATTTTGAAAAGTATTCTTAATTATATTCCATTAGCCACGTTTCTCATATTTGTGGTTACTGATGGAATTTTTTCTCTAACATCGGCATTAATTTTTGTTATTTCCACGAGTGGTCTACTAATTAATTGGAAAAGAAAAAACAGAGATGAAGAATTAAGAAAATAGGAATTTGTGGAGGATGAAAAGATTATGATAAAGAATATCGCTATTGTCAGTTTATCGAGCGGAACAATAGGAGAGGATTTTGTTAAGCATGAGGTAGATATAGGAATAAAAAGGTTGAATGACTTTGGCCTGAATGTTCGATTTATGCCTCATGCCCTTAAAGGAATAGAATATGTCAAAAACCATCCTGAAAAGCGTGCGGCTGATTTGTTACAAGCCCTTAGTAATCCGGAGATTGATATGATTCTCTGTGCAATTGGTGGAGATGATACATATCGCTTGTTGCCTTTCCTCTTTGAACATAATGAACTGGCTGATGCAGTCTCCGATAAAGTATTTCTTGGCTTTTCTGATACGACGATCAATCATTTCATGCTTCACAAGGTTGGAATGAAAACGTTCTATGGGCAGTCTTTCCTTGCGGACGTCTGTGAACTGGACAAAGATATGCTCCCATATACAAAAAAATATTTTGAAGAACTGGTAAGTACCGGAACGATAAAAGAAGTCAGACCCAGCGAAATCTGGTATGAAGGAAGGACGGATTTTGGTATTGATCGAGTTGGCACACCTTTAAAATATCATCCCGATTATGGCTTTGAATTACTGCAAGGAAATTCTGTTTTCTCAGGAGAGATTCTTGGCGGTTGTATTGATTCCATTTATGATTTTTTTAATGGAGAACGCTATGTGGATATGCCGCTTTTTTGCAAGAAGTACAAACTATTCCCAGAGATTTCAGATTGGGTCGGAAAGATTCTTCTGTTAGAATCCAGCGAAGAGAAGATGTCTCCTGAAAAATACAGAAAAGCTGTACTCGCACTAAAAGAAACAGGCATTTTTGATGTGATTTCAGGTATTCTTATAGGAAAGCCGATGGATGAAACTTATGTGCAGGAATATAAACAGATACTGGTAGACGTAATTGATCATCCGAATTTGCCTATAGTGTGCAATATCAATATCGGACACGCCCAGCCACGTTGCATCATTCCATTTGGTGTTGTGGCAACGATCGATATTGATAATCAAGTAATCAGATTTGCAAACTGAGAGACAACTTCTAATTGAACAAAATCGCTGCGCGATGGCCTGCCAAGGCTGTGGCACAGCTTTCTTTTTCTCAATAATAAAATAGGCAATGGCAATTCTTACCAGTATTTGATATTGTAAAGTTACCACACAAAACAAT